>JBATTM010000245.1:0-15773 GCA_049670545.1 Polyangiales bacterium | reverse complement strand
CCTTGGGATCCTCCGTCGGCGATTCCGGTTGGGACTCGGAGACGGTCGCCTCCGCACCCTCGGCTTCCGCGGCACGGGCCGCCTCTGCTGCAGCTTCGGCTTCCGCTTCGGCAGCCACTCGCGCGGCCTCTTCTTCGATGCGCGCCACCTCAGCTTGAGCCGCAGCAACGCTTTGTGCGAGCCGATCCTCGACCGTCGGCCACTCCTCCTCGATGAACACCTTGACGGCCGCCTTCAAACGTTGGGCCTTTTGGGCTCCCAGTCCCGTCTTGATGGCGAGCCGATCTGTGTCTTCTTCGGTCGTGATGCTCTGCACCGAGGCGTAGCCACTCTGCTCGAGCTGGTCGGCGACGCGTCCGTTCACACCTCGAACGAGCAACAACCGATCGCGCTCACTCGGGGCTTCGGTGAGTACGGCTACGGCTTCGAGTCGCTCCTTTCGAAGCTGCTCCAGCGCCTTCCCTGCATCTTCGCGCAGCGTCGCGACTTGTTCGGCGGGGACGCCTGGCACGGAGGAGAGCTCACCCTCGCTCGCCTCGACGACCTCATCGAGACTGCGAAAGCCCATTCGATAGAGAGAGCGCGAAACCTCTTCGTCTACGCTCAGACGCGAGAGCGCTTCCATGGCTTCTTCCTCGATCTGCTTGAAGCGCGACTCACTTACGATGTCGAGACGCCAGCCTGTGAGCTGCGAGGCCAAGCGGACGTTCTGGCCGCGGCGCCCGATCGCCAACGAGAGCTTGGGGTCCGGTACGACCAACTCCATGTTGGAGTTGCCCTCGTCGATCACGACACGCACGACCTCCGCGGGGGCGATGGCGTTGCACACGAATCGGGCCGGGTCGCGGTCCCAAGGCACGATGTCGATCTTCTCGCCCCGAAGTTCTTGGACAACCGCTTGGACACGGGAACCCTTCATGCCCACGCAAGCGCCGACTGGATCCACATCGGAATCACGACTGCTCACGGCGATCTTCGACCGCGCCCCTGGCTCGCGGGCGGCGGCCACGATCCGGACGATGCCTTCGTAGATCTCCGGCACCTCCATCTCGAAAAGCTTCACCAAGAGGCCTACGTCGGTGCGCGAGAGGATGATTTGGGGGCCGCGTGCTTCGCGGTCGATGTCCTTGAGAAGGGCGACGATGCGGTCGCCAGGCCGATAGCTCTCACGGGGCGTCTGCTCGCGCGGCGGCAGCACGGCTTCCACGCCGCGGCCGAGGTCGACAATGATATTCGAGCCCCGCTCGAAGCGGCGCACCACGCCGGTGATGATCTCGCCCTTGCGGCTCTTGTACTCCGCGTAGACGCGCTCCCTCTCCGCATCGCGCACCCGCTGGATGATCACCTGCTTCGCCGTCTGGGCGGCGATCCGGCCGAAACGACGACGACTCTGTTCGAGACTCAAGAGCTCACCGAACTGCTGATCCTGGTCACGCGCCTTGTCGCGGTCCTCGGGAAGGTAAAAGATCTGAAACCCGAGCTCCTCGCCGATCTCCGCTTCGAGACCATGAGTCTCCGCTTCTTCCATCGAGATCTCTTGTTCACTGTTCTCGACCGCATCGACCACGGTCATGTACTGAAAGAGGTCGACCGCACCCGTCTCTTCGTTGAAACGAGCCTCGAGTTCGCGCTCTGGGCCGAACGTCCGCTTGGCCGCCGTCAGAATCGCCTGCTCGGTCGCTTCCACGAGAACTTTAGCGTCAATCCCTTTTTCCTGGCTGACTTGTTCGATGACGTGCTGAAGCGACAGCGAGCTTTGTTGCATGGACATCTACTCACCTATTTTGAGAATCGATACACGAGAGTCGCCTGGGCGATCTCGTCGTGTGGAATGTTGAGAACGGTGCCGGCTTGATCGAGCTCGATGACTCCATCGCGGACCCCGACGAGCTTGCCTTGGAAACGCTTCTGGCGCTCGATGGCCGCACGGGTCTTGAGCTTGATGTCCCGACCTGCGAACCGTTCGAAGTCCGCCAAGCGCACCAGAGGCCGTTCGAGCCCCGGCGAGCTGACCTCGAGCCGGTAGGCCCCATTGGGAAGTTGATCGTCGTGGACATCGAGAGTGGTCGACACGTCGCGGCTCACGTGGGTGCAATCATCCAGCGACACGCCACTCCCGTCGAGGTCGCCCTGGGGCGCGCGGTCGATGATGACCCGAATTACGGCGCCCGCCGGCTCACGCAGATAGCGCACGTCGACCAGGTCGACGCTGTGAGCGTGACAAATAGGGTCGATCAGGGCGACGAGAGTCTCTCGAAGCTGGTCGGTGGCGCGTGACAATGTTGCTTCCCCGAACGAAAAATGGGCGGGCCAGGGAGGCCCACCCAGGTTAGGTAAACCAGATTTTCAGTGCCGCAGGTACCACAGGGCCCATGGGCTCGCAAGCAAACCGACGTGTAGATGTCGCACCGTCGTTGACACCGGGAAACCCCTCTTGGTATGCCCCCTCGGTACCCCTACCGAATCGGTTGGGTAGCAGGAGGAAAGCAATGACGAGTTCCCAGAAGTTCGGGCACTGGACTGCCCTGGCATGCATGGTGGCCATCGCGGCCGGATGCGGTTCAACGCGCGAGGGGGCCTGGGAGACCAGCTCCGGATCGGTCGTGCTCGACGAGTCGGCCAAGGCCCAAGAAACACAACTGGTCGCGGCGGCGCAGGCTGCCTGGCTTCAACGCGGCGACGCGGCTCAGGCGCAAGCTGCGATCGACAACTGGCAGCAGGCGGTCGACATCAACCCGGGCAACGCCCAGGCGTGGACCGATCTGTCGCATGCACAGTTCTTTTACGCGGACTGCCACGCCCGTTGGGACGAGGCGAATCCCGACGCGCGCAAGCTCGGTCACGAGACCGGCATCAAATCAGCCGAGCGTGCACTTGGCGCGCAGTCCGCCGCATTCAACGACAAGATGGCTGCAGGCGATCGCATCGAAACCGCGATCGAGGTCCTTGGGCCCTCTGCCGTTCCGGCGCTGTACTGGCGCTCGTCCAACCTGGGCGCCTGGGCGTCGCTCGAAAGCTTCGCCACGCTTCTCTCCTACAAAGATGAGGTGCGCGCGATCATGGAGTTCTGCCTGAACAACGACCCCGAGTACTGGTACCAGGGTCCGGACCGCTACTTCGGGATCTTCTATGCACGCGCTCCCGGTTTCTCGGGCGGCGACATGACCAAGAGCATGGAGCACTTCCAACGTTCGATCGAAGCTCACCCCAACTACTTGGGCACCCACACGTACGTGGCGTCCGAATGGGCCGTGAAAGAGGTGGACCGTCCATTGTTCGACCAACAGCTCGACTTCGTCCTGGCCAGCGATCCGAATGTGATTCCCGCGATCAGTCCGGAAAACGTGTGCGAACAGCGCAAAGCCAAAGACTTGATGGCTGAGGCCGACGACCTGTTCTGAATAGTCCGGCGCGGCACCGCGTCGATCGAGTTCCTGTCCCCAATTCTTCCAAGGAGAATCTCATGCGTATGTCTATGTTCGTCGGGGCGTTTGTCGCTCTATCCCTCCTGATTTCTGCGCCCGCCCCGGCCGCTGCGGATGAGACTGCGGAAGAATACGTATTGGAGCTCGGCAGCGTGGTGCCGCCAGGAAGCCCCTGGGCGCTACAGCTCAAAGAGGTCAAGAAGTACATCGAGAAGAACACCGATGGTCGGGTGAAGGTAAAACTTCGCCTCGGTCGCTCGAATGAACGCTCGCTTGCGCGGCGCGTCGCGTCCGGAAGCATGCAAGGATTCGCAGGCTCCGTGGGCGGGCTGAGTTCGATCGTGCGCGAAGTCAACGTGATCGAGGCACCCTATGTCTTCGATACCGTCGAAGACGCCGACAAGGCTCTTGATGACCCCGCGGTGATCGCCCAGGTCAAGAAGATCCTCAACAACCGGAACTTGGTGTTCGCGCTGTGGGGCGAGAACGGGTTCCGCTCGTACTTCAGTCGGCGCCCCATCCGTGAGCCCCCAGACATGAAGGGTGTCCGCTACCGCTCACAGGAGGCCGTGGCCCATGTCGAGGCGTACAAAGCACTCGGGGCGAGTCCGGTCACCATCGATGTCGCCAATACGATGACCAGCCTCCAGACCGGCGTCGTCGACGGCTTCGACAACACCCCCCTGTTCGCGATGGCCACGACTTGGTACCAGGGGCTGGGTGACGAGGAGCGGAATCTGTTCCTCTCGAGGCACTCCTACCAGCCGGGCATCGTGGTCTACTCGAAGAAGTGGTTCGACACCCTTCCGAAGGACATCCAAGTCGTTCTCGAAAGCATCCCTTACGAGCTCACGACTTGGGGTCGCGAACAGGTCCGCAAGATGGAGCCTGTGCTTCTCAAGAACCTCGAACGCTACGGGTACGACATCCACGAACCCACGGCCACCGAGCGCGCCAACTTCAAGGCGGCAGAAAAAGGCGTTCCTGAAAAGATCGCCAAAGAGACCGGAGCCCCTGGCCAAGCTCTTCTAAAGGCCGTCCGCGCCACCCAGAAGTAGAGGCTTCGGCCTCCTCACTCGCGACCGGATCACCGGGGCCGACCGGGCCCTGGTGTTTCCCCGTGGGTCAGGACCCAGGTTCCCGGGTTGTCGTCGCTCACGTAGGCGCCATGCCAGCCCTGTGGCGTGTCTGGCCCGGCCCACTCGTAGAGCCACTTCGCGTCTATGGGCGCCAGATTGACGCATCCATGGCTCCTCGGGCGCCCGAATTGATCGTGCCAGAAGGCGCTGTGAAAGGCGTAGGCGCCCTTGAAGTACATCACGTAGGGCACGTCCTCGAGCGAATAGGGAGGCTCCCCAGGCTCATCGTTGTCCATGGTGGCGGTGAGGTGCTTGGCGCGAATGCGAAACAGGCCCCTCGGCGTTCGATAGTCGAGGTCGGGGCGCGGCGTTTTCAGGCGACCGGTCGATACGAGCGTGACGTAGCGAGGCGAGCGCCAGACATAGGCCACCAGCGACTGGCGTTCCAAATCGATGTCGATCCAACGTTCGCCCTCCCCGACCTCCTCGGGTGGAGCGCGCGGAGCAATGACACGGACGTCGGCCTCACGCACCAAGCGATCTTCGCCAACCACCAGATAGGTGGCGCCCTCGATGTGGCGACGACCCTTGATCGGGAGCCACGTGCGGGGGGGAACGCTCGCCCGCGTACTGCGTAACTTCGCGCGTGCGTTCAAGCGGAACACCTGGGTGTCCCCCGCCCGTGTGACCGCGATCGGGAGCTCCCATCCGCCCCCGCCAAGCGCTTGGCCGTGGAAGTCGCTCCATTCCTTTCGGCGGAGCTGTGCCTCCGCCACGAAGCCGTTCTGCTGCGTGCGCCAGTACGTGTGACCATCGCGCTCGAACGTGCGATCGAGGCTCACATAGAACCCCGGCTCGAGCACGCGAACCACGAGGGGCCCCAAGTCCTGCTCGAGCTCGGCGGGCGCGCCGCCTGCCGGCTCTTCCATCGCAACCACGTGAACGCGCTCCGCTTCTGCGGGAAGTCTTCGGTAGAGGGGGGTCCGCGCGCGCACCGTGGCGAAATCGTAGGGCATCGGGACCCCGAGGTCGGGCTGGGCGGCCCGTCGTTCGGGCAGCCGATCGCCTGAGAACACGGTCACGTCTCGGCCCGCACATACGAAGCCACCCGTGGCGAGTTCGTACCAGCCGCCCGCGCATCCGTCGGTGCCGAGTGGAAGCGTCGTCGTCGATTCGAGGAGTGCTCCAGCGCGAAGATAGCCAAGCCGCCTGGCCGAGGCGTGAGGCTCCGTGTGGACCGGTGCAACGAAGCGCTTCGCGAAGATGCGCCTCGGAGGGCCCAGATCCCGAGGCGACTCGAGAAAGGCGGCCACCTTCTCGTCGATCGGCCCTGGAAGCTCGCATCCGGCCAAAACGGTCACACTCATCATGCCCGCAAGCACGAAGGAGGACCCGATCGAGTTTCGTCGTGTGCGTTGCACAGTCGCGGTCTGCTACGAAGTGTCATTAGGATGCGCATGGGTCAACAACTCGCCGTGTTTTCGACCACAGTTGCCCTCGTCGCTTCCCTCGTGTTCCACGGGCTCGTGTTCGGGTACCTCGCCAGTCGCACGGCCAACTTCGATTTCGACTTCGACTTGACGCTGCCTACCGAGGTCGAGTTCGGACTGACCGACGGCGTGACAGGAAGCCCCGCTGCCCGGACGGCAGCCGGGCTCGATGCGGTCCCCGAGAGTTCATCCCTCCCGAAAGGCACCGACGACGACGGAACCGCCCCCGACGCGGGCGTCCCTGACGACGTCCCCGACAACGATGCAGATACAGAGGCAGAATCGGTCGCCGAGGCGGACGGCGACCTTGACGCTGACGACCCCATCCCGGTCGGCCCCTCGGCGATCACCGGCCCCTCGCGGATTCCGCCGGGCGCACAGCTCGCGCTCCGAATCGACATCAAGCGGATTCGGGAATCCCCACTTGGACCTGACGTCACACGGTTCTTGTTGGCCGTCCCAGACTGGCAGCTCCTGCTCGACGGATCCGGAATCGACCCGGTCGAAGACCTCGACCGACTCCTCATCGCATCACCCAACTTGGAACGTTCCAAACTCGTTCTTGCGGGTCGACACCGCCGTGACCCCTCATTCGCCCGAGAGCGGGTCAAACGAATGGCGAAAGCGCGCGGACGTCGCACGTCATGGAAACGACGCGAAGGCGTGAACACCGCGCGGTGGCACAATCGCGATGAGACGCCGCGCACGCTTGCCATCCTCGGACCCCAGCACTTCACGATCACGCGCGCCCGCGACCTGCCCAAAGTGCTC
This sequence comes from Polyangiales bacterium, assembly GCA_049670545.1. Lineage (GTDB taxonomy): Bacteria > Myxococcota_A > Polyangia > Polyangiales > Houyiibacteriaceae > SG8-38. The sequence continues at coordinate 9,008 of JBATTM010000245.1, read as the reverse complement.
GCAGTGATGAACGCGCGAGAACTTCGTGACGTGAACGACGAAGACCTCATCGCGGCCCGCGGGCCAGATGCGCTCTTGTCGATGGGGCCTGATGAGGCGTTGTCTCTCGAGATCGAGGGGGTCCATCGCTTCGTGCTAGGGAACGTGAAACATGTACCTGAGCGGCTTCGGGTGGCCGTGCGCGAGACCGGGGACAACCAGGCGACCGTGACCGTCCTCGCCACGTTCGATTCGTCCGAAGGCGCTACCCTCGCATCGGCGTATTGGAAACGCGTCGCAGACTTCTATTCGCAACAGCTGTTCGTATCGATCGCGGGTTTCGGCAAGACGTTGCGCCGGCTCGAGCTGACCCCGTCCGACGAACGCATCACCGTCTCGTTCGCCCTCAACGCTGATCAGATTCGCTTCATCTTGAGCTACCTCGAAGGGCGCCTGCAGACGCGAGGGCGCAAAGCACCAACGAAAAAGGGCCCCTGAGGGGCCCTTTCTCTCGATTCTTCAGCTCCAGAGGCTCAGAGGACGAGGTCCTTGAGTTTCTTGAGCGGCGTCGCTCGGATCTTCTTCGACGCAGGCTTGGGCGGAAGCATCATCTCCTCGCCTGTCGCTGGATTGCGTCCCATCCGAGCGGGCTTCGCCGGAATCTTACGAACCTTGAGCTTGATCATATCCGGAATGACGAATTCCCCCGGGCCACGACGACCAAGTTCTTTCTTCACCAGGTCTCGAAGTGCATCGAATACACCGGCAACTTCCTTCTTGGTCATGCCGCTCTTGTCGGCCAGCTCACTCATGATCTGGGCCTTAGTCATTCTTTTGCCCGCTACCATAGTTCCCTCCTAACTCCGCTAACCTGCCCAACGGTGCGAAAAGCCCCCGAAAAGAGCCATAGACAGGCACGGCGCCATCTATGCCTAAGGTTTTCCGCGCTGACAAGGAACTTTGTGCGGTTTCACAAAGAAAAATTCAGGGGTTAAGGCTTGCGCGCTCGCCTCATCGATGCCCACAGCGGACCGCGGTTGGACCACGCGCCGCCCGGGTTTCTCACAAGTCATCCCCAGGTTCCCTATCGAATAAGTGCGGGTTTCGCTTGGTAGCCAAAGATTCCATAAAATACTATAAATTCAATGTTTTAACGTCGATAAGCTCGATCGTCCGACAAGTTTCAATTGGCTTCGGAGGGCCCTATCGGCGCCATTTTTCCACAGGCCTGGACCTCGGTCCTGCGGCATGCACCGCCCCCAGCAGAGCCTCGGTTCTTGCAGTCATTTCGCGTTCCTCCGCCTTGGTCACGTGATCGTAGCCCAGGAGATGGAGCAGGCCGTGGGCGAGCAAAAAGGTCACTTCGTCGATGATCGGGCGATCGTGGTCGGCAGCCTGACGCGTGGCGGTCGGGAGCGAGATGACCACGTCGCCGAGGAGTCCAGCATCGGCCTTGGGCCCCGGACCTTCCTGCATCGCGAACGCGAGGACGTCCGTGGCCTTGTTTCGCTTTCGATAGCGACGATTCAGGCTTCGAATCGTGGCGTCGTCGCAGAGGAGAATCGAGAGTTCAGCATCTGCCAGGTCCAGTGACTCGAGCATGGCCTCGGCCCGCCAAGCGAGGTCGGAATGACGAACCGACCGCTTCTGCAGCGCCCGGGACCGGAGCCAGATCGGCATGACCTGCTCGTGAGGCGATGCCCAGATTCCGTCAAGGCGGCTCCCCGGGGTGCCCCCTTCGATCGCGTTGCTATGCTCCGCTGATGTTCGAGACCGTGCTGATTCTACGGCGAGGCGAAGCTGCCACGCGAGTCGCCCGAACGTGCCGTCGAATGGGGGTGACCTCGATTGTCGTCTCGTCGAAGGATGAACCCGCGAGCCGCCATGCCGGTGCCGCAGATCGGGTCATCGAAGTCTCCCTCGATGAAACGGGCGCCATTTCGCCGGACGAGCTTCCGCGAATCTTCGAGGAGGCGAAGGCCGACGCGGTCCACCTAGGCTATCAGGGCCAACCCCAAATGTGGGAGCTTGCCAGCGCCGCGGAAAAAGCTGACGTCGCCGTCGTTGGGACCGACTTGGACGTGCTTGGGGCCCTCACCGACCCGGCGACGCTGCGTTCAGCCGCCGAGCGAGCCCGGGTCAAGATCGCCGAGGACGCGGTCGCCATGTTCCGTCCTCGAGAAGTCAGTGTGTTGGTTGCGGCCGACTCTCATGGGGACACGATCGCGATTGCAGAGTGCGACCGAAGCCTGTCTGGGAACGAGCGCACGATGATCCACGAGAGCCCGTCACCGATGCTGTTCTTCCTACGGGACGGAGACGCGTTTCGAATGTCGTTGTTCGAGAGCGCGCGGCGCCTGTCGGCCGAACTCCGGTACGCGGGCCTCCTCGAAATTCTCTTTGAGCTCGATCCGAACGGGCGCGCCTGGGTGTCGAACATCAGCATCGGCCTCCCGCGACACCACACGTTGATCGAGATGGTCACGAAGCTCGACCTCGTGGGCCAACAACTCCGCATCGCGGCGGGCGAGAAACTCTCGGATGAACTGAAGACTCTGGAGCCGCGCGGGCATGCCCTCGCCACTTCGATATTCGCAATGAGCGAGGCGGACGCCTCCGTGTCGTCGTTCTCGATCGCGCCGGCACCACAGGGGCGCGTCCAATCCGCGGCATCGGCGACGATCGGGCTGCCGCTCCCCGCAGACGACCGGCCTCTGATCGCGAAACTCACGACCTACGACCCGATTCGACATCGCTCGCTTCTCGCCATGGATCGCATGTTGGCCGAAATGCGAGCCGAGCCGTTCGACACCAACATCGAGAGTGTTCGGCGCGTATTGGCAGACCACGCGTTCCGAGCGGGCCAATACGATACGGCGTCCGTCGATCGATTCGTCTGACGCGAAGCCGTACGGTCAGGCTGCGAACGTCGTGCGGCCGGCATAGACGGCCTGATCGCCCAGTTGCTCTTCGATCCGAAGCAGCTGATTGTATTTCGCAATCCGCTCGGAGCGCGAGGCCGAGCCCGTCTTGATTTGACCCACTCCGGTCGCGACTGCGAGGTCAGCGATGAACGTATCCTCGGTTTCACCGCTGCGGTGCGAAATGATCGACGAGTAGCCGTGTAGCGCACCGAGGCGAATCGTCCGGAGCGTCTCTGAAACGCTACCGATCTGGTTGACCTTGATGAGGATCGCGTTGGCCACACCCTGGTCGATCCCCATTTGGACCCGACTGGTGTTGGTGACGAAGAGGTCGTCGCCAACGAGTTGGACGCGATCGCCGAGGCGTTCGGTCTGGACCTTCCACCCCGCCCAATCGTTCTCGTCCATGCCGTCTTCGATGCTGACGATCGGATACTTCGCGCAGTAATCTGCGTAGGTATCGACGAGGCCCCCCGCATCGACCGGCTTCTTGTCAAAGGTGTATTGGCCCGTCTCTTTGTCGAAAAACTCGCTCGCCGCGCAATCGAGGGCGATGCCGATCTGCTCACCCGGCCGGTAGCCCGCCGCTTCAATCGCCTTCGCAACGAAAGAAAGCGCCTCCTCGTTGGTCGTCAAGTGCGGGGCGAAGCCGCCCTCATCGCCGACGCCCGTGGCATGACCGGCCTCTTTCAGCAGCTTCTTGAGGTTGTGGAACGTCTCAGCGCCAGCTCGCAGCGCGTCCGAAAAACGTTCGAACCCATGCGGCACGACCATGAACTCTTGAATCTCGAGCCCGCTGTCCGCATGAGCGCCCCCGTTGATGATGTTCATCAGCGGCGTCGGAAGCACGTGGGCCTGTGCACCACCGAGGTAGCGCCACAATGGCAGGCCGACCGCATCGGCGCCTGCACGGGCCACGGCCATCGACACACCGAGAATCGCGTTCGCGCCGAATTTGGACTTGGACTCCGTTCCGTCGGCATCGATCATGGCCTGGTCCACCCCCAGTTGATCGAGCGCGTCCAGGCCGACCACGTGCGGTGCGACTTCGGTGACGACGTTGTTGACGGCTTTGCGCACGCCCTTGCCGAGGTAGCGTTGGTCGTCACCGTCCCGCAGCTCGAGCGCCTCGTGTTCGCCCGTCGATGCGCCCGATGGCACGGCGGCACGCCCGGCGGCGCCACCCATGAGTTCCACGTCGACTTCGACGGTCGGGTTGCCTCGCGAATCGAGGATCTCACGGGCTCCAACTGCGATGATCTCGGTCATGAATTCACCTCGGCCTGGCATTAGCGGTTGTGCGGGGGGCGCGCAAGGATGTCGATGCTAGGCTCGGCCGCGATGAACGCCCTACTCTTCATTCCTTGGTTTCGTTTGGAAGCCTGGGACATCCCGCTTCCGTTTTCGGTGCCGGTCCTCGGCGACACCCTTTCGATACAACCGTTCGGCGTGCTCGTCGCAACGGGGGTCCTTCTCGGGGCTTGGGTCGCCGGGCGCTTTGCGGAGCGCAACGATCTCGACGTCGCCGCGACGGGCGACCTCGTCACATGGGCGGTCGTCACCGGATTCATCACAGGATATCTCTTGAACGGCTTTTTCTACGAGCGCGAAACGTTCATTCGGGTGATGACCCACCCCTCGGAGTTCTTCACGACGTGGCTCGGCCTCTCGAGCTACGGAGGCTTCTTCGGCGGAATACTCGGTTGTTTCCTGTGGCGTTGGAGAACCAAGCGCCCACTTCTGCCCTACGCGAACGCCGTCTGTTTCGGTCTGCCCGTCGGTTGGTTGTTTGGGCGCCTTGGGTGTTTCGTCGTGCACGATCACGCGGGCAAGGTGACCGACTTTCCACTCGCCGTCGCAGAGTATCATTTCGGCGCGCCTCCGTTCATGCCCCGCCACGACCTAGGCCTCTACGAGGTATTCTACTCGCTCTTGATCATCGGTCTGTTCTTCACACTCGAACGAGGCAAACGAAGAATCACGGGGCTCTACTGCGTGCTGCTGCCCCTCGTCTATGCTCCCGTTCGCTTCTTCCTCGATTTTCTTCGCGCGGCGCCACTCGAAGGGGGCGACGTCCGGTACGCCGGGCTCACCCCGGCACAGTGGTCGTCGATCGCGATGGTGCTGATCGGCCTCGCCGTGTGGCGATACATCGTGCGGCACGAAACCAACAACCAGCTGCAGGAAGCCAGCTCGTAGCGGCTCACTTGGCAAGGGCGACGACGGTGAGCTGTGGCCCCCCTTCGTCGGGTGTCGCCTGTCGAAATTCGTCCACGTAGGTGCGGTCTTGTGCGAGGTGCGCGTGGATCGCTTGGCGGAGTGCTCCGCTCCCGACGCCATGGAGGATGTACGCGTTCGGCTCTGCCGCTCCGTACATCTGATCGAGGAACGCCTCCGCCGTTGCAATGGCTTCGTCGACGCGCATCCCACGTACGTCGAGGGTGTTGTCCCGTGTTCGAATCGACCGCTTCGTCGAGAGAGGAGGCGCGACTCTCGCTGGAGGCGCAGATGCGACCCGCTCGGTCGGCGACTGCTTCACGGAACGCAGATCGGACGCATCGACCCAGAGCTTCATCATGCCGGCCGATACCCTCACCTTTCCCCGATCGTCATGCTCGATCACGTCGGCCACGCTCCGAAGGCGCTGCACCCACACCCGGTCGCCGACAGACAACGTGCTCGGATCGAGGTCTTCCGTCTCGATCGGTTCAGGCTCGAGGCTGAGCCGATGGGCGTCGAGCGTGGCGAGAAGCTCGCTTCCCTCAGTCGCAAGCGACTGCGCTCTGGCAACCGCTTCTGCGGAGGCTTCTTGGCGGAGCGCCTTCTTGGCGTCGTCGGACTTCCTTCGTAGTTCGCGCACCTCATCCACCAACCGCAGCGCTTCTTGGCCAAGACTCCTCGCATCGCGCGCCTTGAGTGCATCTCGTTCGAGGTCGAGCTTGGCACGGGTCTCCCGCAGCTGCGCGCGGTCTTCGCTAAGCTGGACTTGCTCGTGCGCGGCCGCGCGTGTCGCGGTCTCGAGTTGCGCGACGAGCGCCTCGAAGCTCCGCGCATGCTCCGGCAGAGTCGCCCTCGCCTCGTCGACGACCTCAGCTGGGATGCCGTAGCGCTGCGCCACGTCGAGCGCATTGGAGCCCCCGGGCACCCCGATCCGCATCTGAAACGTCGGCTCCATCCTCTCGAAGTCGAACCCGACGGATGCGTTTTGCATCTCGCCTCGGTTCGCGGCGAGCGCCTTGAGCGCCTCGTAGTGCGTGGTGACCGCCACCGCTGCGCCCGCAGAGACGAGTCGGTTCACCACGGCACACGCGAGTGCGGCGCCTGCCTCCGGGTCAGTCGCGCCAGCCAACTCATCGAGCAGGATCAGCACGCGCTCTCGCGCCTCTTCGATCACCACCTTGAGGACCACGAGATGCGCCGAAAAGGTGGAAAGGCTCCGCTCGAGGCTTTGCTCGTCTCCGACGGTGGCCAACACAGGCGCGAAGAATCCGCAGACGCTCCCCTCTTGGGCAGGAAATGGAAGGCCCGCACGTGTCATGAGGGCCGCAAGGCCCAGCATCTTCAGCGCAACAGTCTTGCCGCCGGCGTTCGGCCCCGAGATGACCAACGCCTCGCCCCCGGCGAGGGAGATGTCGTTCGGCACCACATCGATGCCGCGGAGAACCAACAACGGGTGTCGCGCTTCGCGAAGCGACACGCTGGGCGTCTCCGAAAGATCCATGAACGTGCCACCGAGGTCCTTCGCCAGGATCGCACTTGCCGCCCGAAGGTCGGCATGATCGAGCGCGTCTGCGGCGGCGCGGAGCTGGGGGACGTACTGCCGAACGAGCTCCGAGACGGCCGCGAGAATCCTGCGTTCTTCTCGATCGAGCTCGGCCTGTGCCATCTTGAGGCGATTCCCGCGTTCGACGAGTTCACGCGGTTCGACAAAAATCGTCGCTCCGCTCGCACTCGAGCCGTGGACGATCCCATGGAAGCGCTCGTGTGCGTCTGCACGCACCGGAAGAACGTAGCGCCCCTCGCGCAGCGTGTAGAAAGAGTCTTGGAGAATCGCGCTTCGCTTCGAGATCAGCTCTTCGAGCTTGCGGACGATCCTCCCTCGAAGGTTACCGACCTCTTGTCGGAGATGCGCCAGCTCGACGCTCGCCGTGTCGAGGATCAACCCGTCATCGCCCACCGACATGCCGATCTCGTCTTCGAGGCCCTCGAGCGTCGGATCGATCGCGCACGCGCGATCCAAGTACGGGGCGAGGTCTCGACGCTCGCCGAGGAACCGCCGTAGAGTGGCGGCGGCTCTCAGCGCGCGCTTGATGTCGCGAAGGGCCTCTCCTTCGAGCACCCCATCTCGCTCCAAATGCAGCAGAGACGGTTCGATATGGCTCAAGCCATCGAGGGGTAGAGGATCGCCACGATCGAGAAGGCGCCACGCCTCTGACGACTCGGCAAGCCCGCGCGACGTATCTTCGAACGACGTCGCGAGCTCGAGCCCGAGCCGATCGCGCAGGGGACCCTGGCAACGATCGGCAACCGCCGCTTCCACGTGGTCCCATTCGAGGTCGGCGAGAGTCTTTTTTTCGGCTTCGCTCAGCGCGCCCATTCCGGAACCTTGAGGTCCGACGCACGGTGGGAGGCCTCGGGGGCGCGATTCGGTTTCGCCTCGGCGCTCTTGCGTGGTTTCGGTGCCGCCCGCTTGGGTGCTTTGAGTGCGATGAGCACGGTTTCCTCTTCCGTCGGGCTGATTCGGGTACGACCGATTCGCCGACCGAGCTTGGCATGCAATGCGAGCGGCGTCCCGCGCTCCACAACCACCGTACACGGCGTCTGCGCGCACGCTTCCGAGCCATCCGTGTACGACAAGAAGGCACCGGGAGGGTCCGTGGCGACTCGTACATCGACGAACTCTAGGTCCGCGACGCCTAGGGCCGCCTGGGAGGGCTCGACCACGGCCTCGGGGCGGTCGGCCGATTCGGTTGGCTGCACCGCCTCAGAGATGGAGCCGCTGGCCCCCGCGTCCGGACTCGTCCAGAGGCCCGCCCACACGCCACCCGCGATCAGCGCAGCCGTAGCGGCGGCACCCAAAACCCAATGGCGACGCCCCCGTCGCGGAGGTGCTGGTTCCGTGTCGAAGGGCTCCAAGCTCTCGGCTCTCTCTTCCTCGAGAGCTGTGGTCGCGCTCAGGCGACCGTCGAGCGCACACTCGATCGCTTCAGCGAGTTCGGCTGTGTCTTGGTACCGATCGTCGGGATCTTTCGCGAGCGCTTTGGCGATCACCAACTCGATCTCGGTCGACACCGTCGCCTCGGGGTTCTGCTCGATGATCCGCGGTGGCTTGCTGAACAGATGCTGCGTCAGCACACCCATGAAGGTATCGCCCACGAACGGGACCGTACCCGCGAGACACTCGTAGAGAATGATCCCGAGCGCGTAGATGTCCACGCGGTGGTCGAGTTCCTTGCCGGCCGCCTGCTCGGGCGACATGTACTCGGGCGTTCCAAAGATCATGCCCGTCTTCGTGAGCTTTCGGCCCGGCTCCCCTTCAGTCTCGATGTCTCCCATCTTCGCGATGCCGAAGTCGACGATCTTCACGAACTCGGCGACGCCGCCACGGGTAGTCAGAAAAATGTTCTCTGGCTTGATGTCTCGGTGAACGATGTGTTTCGCATGGGCAGCGCCGAGCGCACGACAGCACTGCAAGACGATGCGGCAGGTTCGCTCGAGGCCGATCGACGCCTCCCGACCGAGCACGTTTGCGAGGTCCTCTCCATCGAGAAACTCCATGACGAAATAGCTCGCGCCGTATTGGGTCTCGCCGAAGTCCGAGACGTCGACGATGTTCTCATGGCCGATGCGAGAGGCACTCTTGGCTTCCTGGCGAAACCGCGCCAACACTTCGGGGCGATGGGAAAGATCGTCGCGCAGTACCTTGATGGCGACGGGTTTGTCGATATCGCGATGGTTGCCTCGGTAGACGAGGCCCATCCCTCCTTCGCCGATCCGTTTGATGATCTCATAGCGGCCCGCCAAGAGCGCGCCCACCAACGGGTCATCGGGATCTACCGGGTGGCCGCCCATCTGCGAGCCCGTGATCAAACGGGTGGCATCGAC
>JBATTM010000244.1:0-5359 GCA_049670545.1 Polyangiales bacterium | reverse complement strand
GTGTGGGATGGTGCCGGGCGGCGACCGACTGCGGTCGACTGCTTGGGTCGGGGCACTACGTGCTCATTGCCTCGTGGTCGGCCCCGTTCTCAGAGCCCTATCGAGTTCCAGGATCCGGTTGGCGACCCGGAACCGAGGCGCCGCGCGCGAGGTCGACGTGGGGCTGCAGGATGAAATCGCTGACCGAGCCCCAGAGCGCTTCGATCTGTGGGCGTTTGAAGTTGCTGCCGGTCGCGATCCAATCGTAGTGAGGAGGGTCGTGTTGGAGGTCGTTGAAGTGACCGCAGACGTCGAGGTGGTCGCCGACGTCGGCCGAGATGAGCTCGCCCCACAGCTGCGAGAGGGTGGGCACGACGCCATCGGTGTCGAGTGGGCCTGGGACCTCGCCGTATCGGTCGACGAGCACGCGCGCTTGTTGCGGGTTGGGGGTAGGGTATTGCGCGTTCGCGTCGGTGCCGGCCCATCGCAAGAACCGGTAGACCGCGTGGGAGGCCAGCCGGTACGGGTCGAAGCCGATTGCCCGCAGCGTGCCGGCCCCGGGCGTGCGCGCCTTCATGACGACGCATCCGTATCGGACTCCGGGGCGATCCTCCGTCGCTGCGTTCAACAAGTCGATGCCACCAGGGGTGAGTTGACCGAGCGCGGCCGTGTCTCCGCTGATCGATTCGACGTAGCGCTTGACCTTGTCTTGCCGATCTTTGTCGAACCGGTCGAAGACCTGCTCGTAGAACTGATCGAGGATCGAGCTTCTGAGGCCGAAGAAGTCGTCCAGCCGGGTGATGACCCGACCGGCCTCGATCGCCACGCTTACGGGAAGCTTCCCGTATTCCATCGTGTAGATCGTCGTGAGCGAGATGAGCCGCAAGAGCTGCGCGCCCATGGCGGAGCTGAAGAACGCGGCCACCGGAGCCCCGTGGTTTGGGGTGGCGACGGTGACGACGCTCTTGACCCGCGACGAAAGCGACTCGAGGGCCACGGCGTCGATCTTGAGGGCGGCGTTTGGGGTCACGAACAGACGCGCATCGAGACCTCCCGTCGAGTGCCCGATCAGGTGAATCGGACCGTTGTCGGACGTCGCTCGAATCGACTCGTAGACGATGGCGGCGCGTGTTCGAATCGACGCGGTCGGGTAGGTGCCCACGTCGTGGATCTGCACACGCAAGCCCGCCGCGTGGAAACGCTCGGTCAAGAGCTCACGGACGTGGTGAAAGTACGTAATGGCGCCGATCGCATCGAAACCGAATAGGCCGGGGATCAGATAAACGTGATGTGGCTCGGACACGCCAGGCCACTGTACTCGAACTCGGACCCCCTTCAATCCGGGGCGAACTTCGCCTAGTATTGGGCGACTCAACCCACGAGGTGCCCCTTGCTCCAGCCAATGCAGCAGTCGTCCCCTGAGCTCGAGCGGCTCGAGTCCTACAATCCTCGCACCGGTGCCAAGCTCGGCGAAGTATCGGTTGCATCGCCGGCGGACGTTCGGGCTTCGGTCGCGCGGGCGCGTCGGGCGCAACCAAGTTGGGCGGCCATGGGGGTCGAGGGGCGCAACATGATTCTGAACCGCCTTCGAGAGGTGCTGCTCGACAGGGCAGACGAAATCGCGGAAACGGTTTCGGCGGAGAATGGAAAGCCGCCGGTCGAGCCGACCGGCCTCATTGCGCCCGTCTGCGCAACGCTCAAGTTGCACACGGAACTCGCGGAGCGGCTCGAGCCCGGCGAGAAGGTGAGTGCGACGTTCTTCGTCGGTGCGCGGGCGCGGATCTTCTACGACCCTCTTGGCGTTGCGGGATTCATTCTGCCTTGGAACTTCCCGTTTGAGCTCGGGATGAAGCACATGATCCCGGCGCTGGCCGCGGGCAACGCTGCCGTGCAAAAGCCGTCGGAGGCCAATCCCTTGATCGGCGAGATGATCGCGCGCTTGTTTCGCGAGGCCGGTGTGCCGCCGGACGTGGTTCAGATGGTGCACGGATACGCCGAAACCGGGCAAGCTCTGATCGACGAAGTCGACGCGGTTTGCTTCGTCGGCTCCACCGCGACCGGGAAGAAGGTGATGGGCCGGGCCGCCGAAACGTTGACGCCGGTGGTGCTGGAGCTCGGGGGAAACGACGCGGCCGTCGTGCGCGCGGACGCCGACCTCAACCTCACCGCCCGCGGGTTGGTCAACGGGACTTGCTACAACGCTGGCCAGGTCTGCAACGGCGTGGAGCGAATTTACGTGCCGCATCACCTGGTCGAGCCGCTAGTCGGGAAGATCGTGGGCGTCGTGGGCAAATTGCGTTCTGGTTGGGAGACGACAGGCCACAACTACGACCTCGGCCCGATCATTTGGGAGCCGCAACTTCAGATCTACGAGACGCACACCGCCGATGCGCTCGAAAAGGGGGCGACTCTGCACACAGGCGGTGCGGTTCGCCGCGAGGGTGGTGGGCTCTACTGGCCGCCAACCGTGCTCACTGGGATGACGCACGAGATGAAGATGATGCGAGAAGAAACGTTTGGCCCGTTCCTGCCGATCATGGGCGTCGTCAACGACGACGAGGCCGTCCGCCTCGCGAACGACTCGCAGTACGGGCTCGCAGGCAGCGTCTGGACGCGCGACACAGCGGCGGGCGAGGCCATCGCACGCCGCCTTCGCACGGGGTCGGTCATGGTGAACAATGCCGTGCAGTCAGGCGGGTGCGTCACTCTGCCTTTCGGCGGGGACGGCGATTCGGGTGTCGGTCGCGCGCAGGGAGAGCAAGCGTACTTCCACTACGTCGCCACCAAGAGCGTCATGGTCTCGCCGAAGAGCAGTGAATCTCTGTGGATGCCGTACGAATCGACTACGTCTGGGTTCTTTAAAGGCCTCACGAAGCTCTTCTACGGGACCAAGCCCGCGGACCGAGCCGCCGGACTGGTCAACCTCATTCGGAATCGACCGCGAGGGTAGAGCCATCCGACGGGCTGTACTACAACTACGTCAACGTCGGTGAGCTTCTGCGAACGTCTCGACGCAAACCGACGTGTTGCGCGAACCCCACGTAGGTCGCAGCTGCGAAGATTGCGAAGAAGGGGTCGTAGGGAACGCGAATCCGCGGGTCGCCGAGGAAGAGGGCGGAGGTGACTAGAGCCCCGACGATGAGGAAACCAATCCACAGCCATCCAGCGCCCCCGGAGTCAAAAGGAGCGCGCCTCTTGCACGCGCGCACGAGCCCGACAAGTCCCGGGAGCACGACTAGGATTGCGAACGCACGCGATTCGAAAGGAAGCCAGAACCTCCACGGGCCCCAACCGGGCCAGTAGTTCTGTTGGCCGAACCCGAGCGCTTCTCTGAACGATCGAAACACGCGTAGTAGACGGATGGGTTCATCCACGATGAGCCCAATCCCCCTCTTGTAGAAATACCGGTCTTCGTAGAAGGGTCGATCGACGAACTCGTCGGTGTCGTAGCGAAGCAAATTGGGGATCGGAGTAATCTGGTGCTTGAACTTGCCTTCCATGAAGTTGAGTGACCGAGCGTCAGCGAAGTTGAGGTAGAAATTGAGGCCACCGTTGGTGCTCGTCGGAACCCAGCGGTCGACGAGCCTCGAGTTGTGCACGCTATGCGCCGCGATCGGCGCAAGCAGCAGAGCGTACGTGAGCACCGAGAATCGTAGCGTCTGCAGTGAAGAGCGCGCGAGGCCATGGAAGAAGAACAAAGGAAGAAAAGGTAGGACGAGGACCAGACTAGGTCTCACCGTCGCAGCAACTCCGAGCAGAAGGCCGCCGAGCATTGCGTAGGACACGCGGTCGATCGCAACGGCACGAACCAACAAGAGTGCAGAGGCCACCAGAAGGAAGGAGAACCAGGTCTCCGAGAGCAACAGCCCGCTGTAAAGAACCGTCGGCAGGTGAGCGGCGATTGCAAGTGCTGCGATGAGCGCTATCGCTCGGTTGGCGGAAATCACGAGCGCCAGCTTGTAGGTGAGAGCGACCGTCAGCGCACTGAGGAACGCTTGGACCAGTCCCACAACTGTGTGGACAGATCCGAACGCCCAATACAGCGCCGCCAAGAAAGCGGGATAGCCCGCAGGCGTGAATGTATCCCAGGGACCGAGTTCGCCGGAAAGAAGGTGCCCAGCGCGCATGTCGTACACCGACATGTCCGACGCTATGTAATCGCCAGGCGAATGCACGAAGGCTACGAAGATCACTCGCGGGATCAGGGACGCCAGGAAGAGAACCCACAGGATCGATCGCTCGTTTGCAAGCCAAGCGGGCCAAGGCCTTAAGAAGTTTGCGGCCACGTTCGCAACTCTACTCAAGGGTTGAACTCCTGCAACGACACAGGCCCGAGAGGAGATCCGAGCTAGCGCGTGAGAACGAACCTCTCTTCTGCGAATAGTTCTCACGGCGTGGGGAATGAAGATACGATCCGTCGCACCATGCGTAGTCGATGTAAGGATCTCGTGCGAGGCAGCGGCCTCGTTGTGTTTGCAACGCTGGCAACCATGATCGTGTTCATGGGTTGCGCGAATGAGGATATGGCGGGTGATGGATTGCAAGGGCAGGGGGGTGGGGGCCCCATTAGCCTCAACCTGATCAACAACTGTGATGACATGACTCTGAACGTACTCGTCAACACGAACGGCTCCTGGCTCAGTGGAGGATCGACGAAGTGCGCCGGTGGGGACACGTGTGTCGTCACGCCGGGGACGTATCCATTGGACCTCGGGTCGAGCGGGCTGGATTTCTTCGTGGGGGATTCAGTGGACAACGCCACCAAGGCCGAAGTGACCTTCCTCGATGTGCTTACGTACGACATCAGTACGATTTCGACTTCCGGTTGCCCGGAGGAGTGCGGCTCCGCGGCCTGTTGCAAGAACGGGTTCAACGAAAGCCTGCAGATCAGTACAGATCCCAGCTGCCGTTGTGTCGATTGCACGAGCGAGACCTGTCCTGACGCGTACCACTGGCCACACGACGACATCAAACAGATTCGGTGTGACCCCACGACATCCATCAGTTCGTTGACGATCGAGTTCTGCCCCGCTTCTTCCTGTCCGTCCACCGGGTTTAGTGACTGCACCGCAACGCAACGAACAGCCTGCGCCGACCCGAGTGACCAACCCTGCACGGGCAACAAGTCGATCTGCTGTCCAGAGGAATCGTTCGGCGGAAGTCACGCTTGCTATTGCGAAACAGCCGAACAGTTTTGTGCCACCGCACCCGATGCCAGCAGCGGTTGCGGGTCGGACGAGAGCAATTACTGCTTCGTCGCGTTCACCGAATAGGGTGTTGCGAGAAGTAAGGAAGAAACCATGAGATTACCACCGCTGCTGTTCTTGGTGATGGGTTTGACCTCCGCCCCTTCTGTTTGGGGTTGTGCCGCCGAGGACAC
>JBATTM010000243.1:0-1894 GCA_049670545.1 Polyangiales bacterium | reverse complement strand
CACCAACACCGTGAGCCCATCGGGCGAACCCCGGCGCACCGCGCCGCCAAGGCAGCGCCCCGCTGCTGCGGAGGGAGGAATACGGGCGGGGGTGGGCGGGGCGGATGTAACAAGACCCCACACCTAGCCGATTCAAACCCGGGTCGGATCCGACAGCACCCCTCAACCCGCCAATGGCGGCAACGTCGCCGTACTCGCGGTCCCCGACTGCCCAAGCCGTAGGCGAAAACGGGTCCACTCGCCGGGCTCGCTCTCGGCTTCGACAGTGCCTCCCATCCTGGCCACGAGGTGCCTGACGATCGAAAGGCCCAGACCCGTGCCACCCATTTCGCGTGAGCGCCCCGCATCGACGCGGTAGAAGCGTTCGAAGATGCGGTCGAGCTGATCCCGTGGAATGCCAGGGCCCGTGTTCTCGACTTCGAGGGTGACCCACGCGCCCTCCGCGCGCGCCCGGATCACGATGCGCTGGTCCTCGCCAGCCGGGGTGTATTTGATCGCGTTGTCGAAGAGATTCACGAGCACTTGATCGAGCGCGCGGTGATTGGCAACGACCAATGGCAACGCGTCGACATTCTCGAGCCGCACGTCGATGCCGCGTTGTTTGGCCTGCGACTCGAGGCCATGGACGACGTCCCGGACTGCCTCGCCGAGATCGGTAGGTGCGAGCTCGTACTGCTGCTCGGGGGACTCTGCTCGACTCAACGCCACCAAGTCGTTGACCAGCGCTTGGAGCCGCAGGGTGTGGCGAAGAATCACATCGACGAATCGGTCGGCCGAGTCGGGGTCTTGAAGCGCACCGGCCTTGAGGGTTTCGGCGAAACCGCGAATCGCCGTCAACGGCGTCCGGAGTTCGTGGCTCGCGTTGGCGACGAAGTCGCGTCGGACGCGGTCGGCGAGCTTTTGCTTGGTGACGTCGTGAAGGACGCCGACGACGCCCGTCTTGCCAGGCAAGGGGGCAACCACCGTGGTGTAGCTACGCGCGTGGCCGTTGGCATCGAACACGACGTCGACGGAGACCGCATCTCCATGCCGCGCAGAACGAACCGCTTCCCGCAAGGCCTGGCTTCGGAGCACCTCGGAAGGCGCCTTTCCGAGCGCGGCCCCGACCGCGATTCGATCGAGTGCCGTATTGGTGAGAACGATCCGACCGAGCGAATCGGTGACGAAGACCGCCTCGACCATCGAATCGAGCATCGTTCGAATGCGATTCTCCTGTGCGTGTAGCGATGTGATTCGCTCGTTCAATTCATCGGCGAGGCGGTCGAGCGAACGGCCGATGTCCCCGAGCTCATCGTCACGCTCACTGAAGGTCCGTACCGAGAGGTCACCGCGAGCAAGCGCGTCCGCCACTTCGGTGAGCTGCCGAGCGGGCACGACAATGGCGCGCGAGAGTGTCCAGGTCAGGGCGACACCGATGATCAGCGCGAGAGCGCCGGCGACCAGCATGAGCTCGCGCACGCTCGAACGCATCGCGTCGGCCTGCTCCGTCGATCGCATGGCGCGAACGTATGCATCAGGTCGGTACTGCTGTGCGTAGACAAAGAACTCTCGCTTCGCTTGGCCAAGCCTCTCTCGCCGGAACTCCCCATCGGGTTTGGGTTTGGTCGAGGCAAACGCTTTGGCCTCTTGGAGCGCTTCGTCATCGAACCGCGTATCCCCGACGACCTCGCCCTTCTCGACGACGACGATCCACGCACCGTACTGGGCGCCGATGCGCTCCGCCACGCTATCCGGATCTTGTCCTTCTAGGAGAGCGGCCGCTGCGGCGTCCGTAGCCTCCTCGAGGTTCATCTGCTGCGTGCGTGAGAGGCGATAGTCGGTGAGCGGGTCTTCGAGGAGCAGGATCGTCAACACGATCGCCGCAGTCGCGGTCATCGTGGCCGCGATCAGATTC
>JBATTM010000242.1:0-3924 GCA_049670545.1 Polyangiales bacterium | reverse complement strand
CAGCTCGACCATGCCGGCGATCAGAAAAGGCGTGGCAAACGCCAGCGCGTCCCGCCCGACCCCGCGTCCGAGGGCCGACGCCAACGCGCACAGCGTGAGCTTGCCCAGGCGAGGGCGGCCTTCCTTTCTCTTTCGCGGGCCGAGCAACGTGCGTTGCTCAACGCCCATGAGTCACGGCGTGCCGACGCGGCCGCGCGGTCCAGCGCCCAACGTCGAAAGGCCGAGCAACTCGAGCAGCTCACGTTGCAGGCCGATCAGCTCGCCGCGCTGCTCGAAGGCCAACCGGGCCCGGGCGTCGACTTGCGCTCCCTCCTCGAGATCGATCTTGCGGACCTCGTCGACCTCGCGGACGACCCACAGCGCCGTCGCAGCTTCGTTGACGACGAAGTGGAGACGGAAACGTCGGCCCCGCCTGCGTCGGATGACGTCGATAGCAAGCTCGCGTATGCGAAGCGACGACGCGATGCGTTGTGGCGCCAGTTCATGGCGCTTGACGCGGACGCTAGGGAGGAGCTGCTCGCGAGCCATAGTCGCCCACCTGACTCCCCTGCCGACCCGAGCGAACACGCGTTGGAGGCAGAGGAGGCGGCCGTGGAGGCCGCTCAAGCGCACGAGCTGGCGGTAGTCGATTCGCAGCTGGCGCAGACCGAGGCCGCTCGACTCGTGGCCGAACATCGCGCCACGCTGCTCGGCGTCAAAGAGGCACAGGCTCGGTTCGAGGCACAACTGGCCCACCGCCAGGATGCTCTCGCGGCCGCGACTGAAACCGCGCTGGGCTGGGACCGCCGCGTGCGCGAGCTTCGCGACTCGGTCTCTCCTGGGCCGGTCCGAGAGCAGCAGGCTGACGAACTGTATCCCTCACTAAAGAGCGATCTCAGCGTCGCTCGAGATGATCTGCAGGGGGCGCTCGACGCGGTGCGTGAGCCTCCGTTCGCCGTGCCGGTCCCGACCGAAGAGGGCGGCATCGGAGTCGCGTCCGGCCTCGACGACGATGGCACCCGCCAGCTCCGTGCCGAGCTCGTGAGAGAAGCCGAACGACTGAGGGCCCTCGATGTCCAGTCGAGGTGGGATCAAGCCGCTGGACTCCGCGATTCGGTGGTCTCGCTCAACCAAGCACGCCTCGGGCTGTTCAAGATGCTCAGCGAGTCCCGGCGTGATGATCTCGAGGGCTTCGGCAGCGAGGGGGTGGCGCAGGTGAAGCGCGAGCTCGACCAAATCGTCCTCGAGGCGCGCTTCCACTTGCTGGCGCTCCCACGCGAGTTGGCCGACCACTACCAACAACTTCGATCAGACCCAGGGCCGGCCTTGCTCTCCCTGTTCCAGCTATTTCTCCTGATCGCGGTGTTCCGTTGGTGGCGCAAGAGGGCTGACGCGACGCTCGAGGACTACCGACGCGGATGGATGCTCAAAAGGCCGCAAACCACGGTGACGCGGGGCGTCGCGGCGGCCGTCTGGTACCTCCGGCGAGTTCGGAAACCCATTGAATGGTTCGCGTTGTTCGCAGTGCTGAGCACGTGGCTTGCTGGGAGCAGCGAGCTTGGGGAGACCAAGTACCTTCAAATCATCGTCCTGTGGCTGCTCACGGGCGCCTTCGTCGTTCAACTCATCGACGCGACCGCAAGTCGACAGGGCGGGTCGAGTGAGTCGCGCGCCAGGCTACGTTTTCGTTCGCTCCGCATGGTGGGGGTGAGCGTCGTCGGGGTCGGGTTGGTCTTGTCGCTCACCGACCTCTCCGTGGGCCGCGGGGCGATCTACGCGTGGGTCATTAGCTCGTTTTGGTTCTTGGCGATCCCGCTCGTGGCCATCCTCGTGGTTTGGTGGAAGGACGCGGTGTTCGAGGACGCGAAGATTCGGGAGAGCTCTAGGCTTCTCGCGTGGGTCGCCGCGCACGCTGAGGGCCCGCTTAAGTATCCCGCCGCTCTCGTTGGGGGCGCCTACCTGCTGTTTGAGGGCATCGCCGCGTTCTTCACGCGTCGCGCAAGCGATCTGGCGCCCCTCCGTGGCTTCTTCTCCTATCTGTTCCGCCGAGGCATCGAGAAGAGCGCGTCTGCCGTGCCATTGGAGTACGGCACCGAGCCCATCGCGGAGGAGCTCGAGGACGCCTTTGCCGACCGGGTGCCCACGCCAGATGAATTGGTCACCTCGTACATGACCAAGGAGGTTCACGCGATGCGGGCGCTCGTCCGGTCCGACAGCGCCGCGATCGTTGCGGTGGTCGGCGAGCAAGGGCTCGGCAAGACCACCTTCTTGCACCGTGTAACCAGCGACATGGAACCGAAGGACGTGTGTCGCGTCCAATGTCGACCGGGAGGCTTCGCGTCCCTTCTTCGCGAGTTCGCCCGGGCGCTCGATCTTCCGGAGTCAGCCTCAGAGGCGGACCTCGTTGCGTCCCTGCGAGAACGATCGCCCCGCGTGATCTGTGTGGACGACGCGCAGCGACTCGTTCGACCGCTGATTGGGGGCCTGAAAGACATCGATCTTCTCAGTCGGTTTGCCCGCCAGGTCGGGCCTGAGACTTCGTGGCTCATCGCCATCGGTGCGCCAGGGTGGAACTACCTCGTGCGGGCGCGCGGGGAACGCGCCGCCTTTGATCACGTCATCGATCTCAGCGCGTGGGAGGAGTCCTCGCTCGTGGACCTCATCGAGAAACGGACGCGTGCCGCGGGCTTGGCTCCGAGTTTTGACCGCCTCGTCGTCCCTCGGCAGCTTCAGGTTTCACCCGTAACCGCGGAGGAGCGCACCAAGCGCGATTTCTTCCGTATTCTTTGGGACTACGCGGGCGGCAATCCACGCGTCGCCTTGCATTTTTGGGGCGAATCGCTCTACCGGCGCCCGCCGGATGAAACGGTCCAGGTTCGACTCTTTTCCGGGCCGTCCGCCGGGGACCTCGACGACCTTCCACTCACGTTCTACTTCGTCCTCCGTACGGTCGTGCAGCTACAACTCGCCGTCGAGAGAGACGTGGTTGCGTGCAGCGATCTGAGCGCAGCCGACGTGGCTGACGCCCTCCGGGCGGCCCGGGTCCGAGGCTACCTCTCAGAGCACGACCGGCTCTTCGAGATCGACGTGCACTGGTATCGTGCGATAACGAGTATCCTCCGGCGAAAGCATCTGCTGCTGATTTGACGAGTTTGGCATGAGTGTAACCAGAGCAAATCCATGCATTGCTGTCCTAGTCGGTTGGCTCCTGCCATCGCTCGCAATCGCGCAAGACAGTGGTGACCCCGACGCGGTGCTCGAGCTGGCGCGCGCGGTCCGATGGGGCGGTGTCGTCTCGTCCGTATTCGTGATCATTGGTGTCTGGGTCGCGCTTCGGTTCTTCGGAAACTTCATCGAGAACCTCGGCAACCAGTTCACGTCCCGGCGAATGCTCTTTCAGAGGATCGGCACGATCGTGCAGTTCTTCGTCTATATCGCGACGATCGTCAGCGTCATTGCATTGAGCGTCCGGTTCGATGACACGGTGCTCAAGGTTCTTGGAGGCACTGCGGCGGTCGCGATCGGGTTCGCGGTGCGGGATCTCGTCGCGTCGTTCAGTGCCGGGATCACCATCATGATCGACCAGCCTTTCCAAGTCGGGGATCGCGTCGCGTTCGGAGGAGAGTACGGCGACGTCCGGGCGATCGGGCTCCGCTCAGTCCGCCTAGAGACACTCGACGACAACACCGTTACGATTCCGAACAACCGGTTCCTCAACGACGTCACGTCATGCGCGAACTACGGACAGCTCGACATGCAGGTCGTGATGGACTTCTACATTGGGCTCGACCAAGACGTTCTCGCCGCTCGCGATATCGTTGCCGAGGCTGGGCTCACGAGCCGGTACGTACACCTGCCCAAGCCAGTGGTCGTTTTGGTCAAGCAACTCGTGCACCAGAATTACCTGGCCGTTCGCCTGCAACTCAAAGCGTACGTCCTCGACAC
>JBATTM010000241.1:0-1678 GCA_049670545.1 Polyangiales bacterium | reverse complement strand
AGCCTAAACCGCTGGTCATCCTGACCGGGTTCGGGGATTCCGCGATCAACTTGCAGTTCTCGGTGTGGTCAACGCAGGCCAATTTTCTCGATCTGCGAAATACGATGCAACAAGGGATCAAAGCGGCGTTCGACCAACATGGCGTCGAGATTCCCTTCCCTCACCGCACACTCTACGCGGGCAGCGTTACCGCGCCGATACCCGTAAAGATCGCAGACTGAACGGCACTTTGGTTGTGCAGGCGCTTTGTTACGGGCGGCCGATCCACCGGCGACGGCGAAAAAAGAGAAGAAGGCCAGCGCCCACCAGACCCATCACTCCCAGCACCTCCAGATAGCCGTATCGCCAACGGAGCTCGGGCATGTTGAACGGAGAGATATCAGGGTCGAAGTTCATTCCGTAGACCCCAGCGATGAAGCTCAGTGGCATGAAGACGGCGGCAAACACCGTGAGCACCTTCATCACTTCGTTGAGCCGTTGGCTCGAGGCGCCAAGATGGATCGAGACGAGCGCCGACACGTTCTCGCGGTAGCTCTCGACGAGTTCATGAACCTGCTGGATGTGATCTTGGCAGTCTCGAAGGTACAGTCGCGTGTTCTCTGATACGAGCTCTCCGCCGATATTCCCCATCGCGGCCACGGCGTCGCGGGAAGGCGTGATGTTTCGCCACAGTTGGCTGAGGTCCACTTTCAGGCGCAGGAGGCGCTCGACGAGGCCGGCGTCGGTCGACGTCAGGATGTCTTGTTCAATGTCGTCAATCCGGGCCCCGATCGAGTCTGCTAGAGGAAAGTAGTTGTCCACAACCATGTCCACGAGCGCGTAGGCGAGGTAGTCTGCGCCCTCGCTACGGACGCGCCCCTTCTTCTCTCGAATGCGCGCGCGCAAAGGCTCGAAACAGTCGGCTTCTACTTCCTGAAACGTAAGCACGAAATCCTGCCCAAGGACGACACTAACCTGTTCGAACACGGTCGCGTCGCCATCCGTGTGCGGGATTCGCATCACGAGGAAGAGGGTTTCACCATAGCTCTCAGCCTTGGGCCGTTGGCGCTGGTGGAACACGTCCTCTAGGGCGAGCGGATGAAGACCGAATGTACGGGCGAGGTCCCTGATGGTCCCGCCGTCTCCTAGCCCGACGACGTCGACCCACAAGACTTGGTCAGGTCGCCGCCGAAACTCGTCCATGGACACGGTGCCCTCGAATCGGTCTTCGGTCATCTGGCCGCTGTCGTACACGATGCGTCGGACGACAGTCGGGTCGGCCGTGACTTCGCGGTCCACCGAGCCCGGGGGCGCTCCCACTTGAAAGCGCTCCCCCAGTTGAAGGGCGCGACGCGATCGCTTCTTCTTTTTCGACCTTCGTTGCATTCGGCGTCGTCCACCGAGTATAGAGGAAGCCAAACCGGGTGCATACGGGTCCGCTGACGCAACGGACCGAGACTCCGGTCTTGCCGAATGATGTCCTCACCTAACCTCCGATGGTCCATGGTCCACGCGACCCTCTTCGTCGGGCTGGTCGCGGCGCCGTCCGCCGCCCCGCCCGCCACCATCGACGGTGGGGTCCCGGGAGCCGAGTCCGAGGCGACGAACGCCGCCGACCCTTCGCAGCGCATGGGGCGACAGGCCCAGCAGATTCGGGATCTGATGCGGAGGCGCTTGGACGTGAGCGTCGATCCCAAGT
>JBATTM010000240.1:0-2783 GCA_049670545.1 Polyangiales bacterium | reverse complement strand
GGAAGAGGCGGAGCGCGTGGCGGCGGAAGAAAAAGCTGCGGCCGACGCGAATGCGGCGAAAAAGAAGACTCAGCGACGCAAGCCGCGAAAGAGCGATGAGCCGCCCACTGCGGTCAAGAAACGAGAGGCAGAAGGCAAGGCCACCGAGGGCGTGCGTAGCCGATACAGGAGTAGAGAAGAATGAAAACGCTAGTTACGCTCATGGCCGCCCTTGGGATCGTCGCCTCAGGATGCGGTGACGATATCGCCACGGACGAACCCATTGGCCCCATCACCTACACGATCTCCGATCTGCTCGTTCTGAGCGACGAATGCGAGATCCACGACCCGGACGAGCCGTTCACGGGGGCGTTTGAAGTCATCATCGACGGCAACATCGCCACGATGGAGCACACGACTCTCGTGCTGGACGCTGTCACCTTCGACTATTCGCCCGAGGACGAAACCGTCATCATGACCGGAGACTCCTCCACCTCCGAGTTTGACCCTTGCCGAGTAGACTTCCTCGAGGCGTTCACACTCGTCCTCGACGATCCCAACCAGAGTCTCGACGAGAACGAGACGATCGACGCAACGTGGGATCACACGGAAACCGACGCAAGCGACGTGGCTGATGCGTGCGACGGCGTTTGGTTTGTTCCCCTTCCTTGTACTTCTAGAGCCACCTTCACTTTGACCCAGACATCGACGCCGTAGCGGATCGCACCGCTTCGGCTCGCCAGAGGCGCGAACCGTCGTCCGTTGGGCGCAGACGCCCGTAGCATGCTGCTCACGGACGGCGGGGAGCTCCGATGGGGGCTGCGGCACGATGCCTCGACGAAGAGGGCCTTCGGGGAGACGAGAGACTAGACGATGAAACACAACGAATCGGAAGGCCCCGACGCAGAGCCGCGGTCATGGCTCCACGGTGCAACCGTTCATGGAAAGCGACCCGCCCGCAGTCGAGACTTTCTGTTTCTCGGAGGCAGGAAAGACCAACTCATGGTCGTCGGCCGGGAGATCCGCGACGAGTGGTCTGGCTCGCCAGCCCTGCAGGAGCCGGCCGTGCTCCGCACCTTCGCCAACATCGCCGTCGACTTCTTGCCACTGCCGGACGAAGACGCCGACACGCTCGGCCCCGCGTTTAACGACGGGTTCCGCGGGATCGTCGAGGAGACGCAAGCGGCCTTGCAAGAGGAAGCCGGCCTCCCGGCGTTGGCCCTCACCATGGCGCACGCGCGAGGGCGCTACCTGTATGTGGGCCATGTCGGCGACAGCCGTTGCTATCTGGCGGCAAACGGTGAACTCCGCCGGCTGACCGAGGACCACACGTACGCGCCTCAGCCTCCCGACCGACCCCTGGTCAGCGATCCAGCGCTGAGCAAGAAGCTCTCCAACGTCGTGGGAGGTTTCTCGGACGACCTGGTGATCCATACCGCTCAGATCGAACTTCCCCCGGCTAGCCTCGTGCTGCTGTGCACCGCGGGCATTTCGCGTGTTCTCGCCGACGACGACCTCCGGAGGCTCCTCTCAGAGCATGAGGGCGTCTCGATGGAGCGCCTGTGCCAAGCCGTGCTCGAGGCGTCCGAGCGAACTCTCGACGGAGCCGACCGGACCGTCGCATGTGCGAAGTTTCCGTAGCCGCGAGAACAAAGCAAGAGCCTGCCCCACAAGTCTGCTAAGTAGCGGTCCGTGGATTCTGCGCTTTTCTGGAATTTCTTCATCGCCGCGGTCGCTATCGTCACTCCAATCGGGAAGGTGCCCATCTGGGTAGAGGCCTCGGAGGGATGCGACCCGCCGGTCCGGATGAGGCTCGCGGCGATGGTCACCGGAACCGCCACGGCTCTTCTCCTGGTATTCCTTTTCTTTGGCCGGTCGGTCCTCACGTTCCTGGGCATCGACCTCCCGGCATTCCGCGTCGGCGGCGGAATCATCATCCTCTTGTTGGGCATCGACATGCTCCGCGGGAACGCGGTCGACCTCGACGCGAAGAGCGGGCGACATGGCGACGACGCATTCGATAAAGCCAAGGCCCGCTTTCGCGATGTTGTGGTTCCAGTCGCGATTCCGATCCTGGCGGGACCCGGCTCGATCACGACTGTGTTGCTGTTTGGGGTCCGTGCCGACGATTGGTGGGAGCGGGGCGCGCTCGCATTGGTCCTGTGCGCTGTGATGGCGGTGGTATTGCTGATTCTGCTCGCTGGACACCGACTTCAAGCGATCCTCGGCGAACTCGCGCTGCGGGTTCAGACGCGCATTTGGGGACTTCTACTCACCGGAATCGCCGCACAGCTGATCCTCGTCGGGCTGGGCGAGTCGTTCCCCAACTGGTTGGATGCGAGCTCTCCGATCCTCGACGACGTCCAACAGAGCGCCGATTTCGACTGAAGTCTCGGCGTAGCTGGCGATCGTGCGTCAGCCCGAGATGATTCGATTGAAGCGACTCACTTCGCCATCCGAGGTCACCTCCTGGTACACGAGCGCGAGGCCGTTCTCGTCGAACTTCTCGAAGAAGTCATCCCAACTGATCGGCTCGAGCTCACTCGGACCATCGCTCTCGGGAAACTGCAGTCGGATGACGCCTGCACCGCCCTCCTGGGTGCCGGGAACGCACGCGGGATGCCCTCCCCGGGCTTCGGTCCAGCGTCGAATGGTGTCGTGGTCTTGCGTTGTTCTGGAAGTGCCTGACAAAATTGCTCCTTTCAGTGGGAGTAAGAAGCAACTTGCGCGCCAGCGTCCAAGCGCGGCGAAAACGGGTGGGCGCGCGACCGCGCGTGAGGCATTTTGCCACAACGGGGCGAAAC
>JBATTM010000239.1:0-27577 GCA_049670545.1 Polyangiales bacterium | reverse complement strand
CGGGGCAGCAGCCGAAGGTGGAGTGCCGCGCCCGCGGTCGGCCGGAATTTCTATGGCGCACGCGTGGTCGGGCGCTTCTAGTGCCGACAATGGGCAGCGTGTCTATGGCCGTCGATCGCGCAACGCGTCGCATGCTTCCTGCATGGCGCTGCGTGCAAGGGACGAGCCCTCACTCTTTCCGAAGAAGCCGTGGATCGCACCTGCGTACTGGGAGCGCGTCGTGGGCACTCCGTGTTGGGCGAGTCGGTCTGCGTAGTCGTTTCCCTCGTCTCGAAGCGGGTCGAACTCCGCGGTGATCACGAGCGCGGCCGGAAGCCCCGAGAGGCTTGGCGCGTTAAACGGGGTGCAGTACGGGTGGGTACGCGCCGCGACGTTGGGTTGGTACTGGTCCCAGTACCATTTCAGGTCGTCCATCGTGAGCACATATCCCTCGGCGTTCTCGGTACAAGATGGTCGTGTGAAATTCGAGTCGACCGCAGGGTACACGAGAAGCTGAAAATCGATTGGGGGGCCGCCCCGATCACGTGCTGCCAAGGCCACGGCGGCGGCGAGATTGCCGCCAGCGCTATCCCCGCCGACGGCGAGTCGCCGTGGATCGACGGAAAGCTCGGCTGCGTTCGTCGCAACCCACGACGTTGCGTAGATGCAGTCGTCGAACCCTGCCGGGTACGGGTCTTCTGGCGCCAGTCGATAGTCGACCGCGATGACGACGTACCCGGATCCATGGCAAAGTCGTTGGCAGGTTCCGTCATGGGTGTCGATACTTCCGACGACCCACCCGCCGCCATGAAAGTACACCAGAGCGCCGAATGGCCCTTCGCCTGGCGGTCGATACGTGCGAATGCGGAGCGCGCCGCCGGCGCCTTGGAGGGTCCGATCGGACCTCTCGACAGGAAGGTCCACCGCAGGCCGCTCGAGCGACGCATACAGAGCCCGTGCCTCGGCCCCGGAGAGTGTCTCGACGCGAGGGAGATTCAACGCCTCCCAGGCTTCGATCATCGTCTTGATCTCCGGATCGAGGGGCATCGCTACTCCGGTCCTAGCACGGTTGCGCTACGGCAGGCCGTACACCCGAAGGCCACCGACGTATCCGGGCAGATCGGGTCGGCTCGTACCAAAGAAGGTGAAGCCATGGGTCACGAAGAGAAGGCCATTCGACACCACCTGACCGGACGCCATGCGTTCACTCACCCGATCGCTCCAAAGAACCGCGCCGTTTCGCGCGTCGTGAGCACGAAGGCGTGCGAGCGAGTCCGCCGTGTACACGATTCCGTTCGCGTACGAGATACCGCCGAGCGTAGGGCTCAGTGCGGGCATGCGCCACAGCACGCTTCCGTCAGTGGCGTCAAGCGCGAGTAACTCCGAGGTGTTCTCCGGGTCTTCGAACACCGGGACGAAGAAGTCCTCGGGATCGAAAAAACTCGGCCAGATGTTGTTGGCGACGTAGATTCTCCCGTCGTGGTACGCGGCGGCAGTCATTACGCCCCCAAGGTGACTGCCTGGGCCCAACTCGGTGACCCAGATTTCCTGTCCATCGTCCCGATCGAAAACCGCATACACCCCCGCCTTGTCCCCAACGCCGACGACGTCGCGGTTGCCGATCGAGAAGAGATTGGGCGCGGCTCCGATGTCGGCGTCCGCACCCTGAGGTGGCGGCGCCAGTGCGGTGTACACGTCGCCCTCCGTGAATTGGCGTGACCAGCGGAGCGCTCCCTCCTCGTAGTCAATCGCGAGCAGCGAATCCGACAAGGGGCCGGCGGGCCGTTCGTAGGCTTGCCCGGTGCCCACGAACAGGAGTTTGCGTTCCGTGTCGACCGCGGCCGAAGACCAGACGCTCACGCCCGCGCCTGACTCGGCGTCATCGTTCGTGGTGTAGAACCTCCAGCGTTCCGAGCCGTCGTCCTGCGAGAGCGCCACGACGCTTCCGCGGAACGTATAGTCGTCTTTCATCAGAACGAGCTCGGAGGACGCCACCCCAACGACCAGTATGTCGTCGATGGCGATGGCCGAACTCAAGATGTCTCGTTCGGGGTGATCGTCGAGGGGTTTCGACCACACCACGCGACCCGTGGCGCGATCGAGGGCGTGAAACGCACCGCTCGCATCGCCCACGAACAAGAGCGCATCCGTGACCAAGACGCTCGCCGTGATCGACTCTTCGATTGATTCTGTCGTCCAGACTTCAGAGCCATCCGCTGCGTTTCGAGCGTAGACGACACCATCCCAGTCCGCGAAGTACACGACGCCATCGACCACTGCAGGGGTCCCGGTCGTTTCCACCCCCACGAACTCCCACCGTGGTCGCAGGTTCCCAACCGTGTCCGGTCCGATTTGCGTCTCGAGCGTATTGCTGCGCGTGTTGTACAAGTCGTGCCCGAACGAGGGCCAGTCGGCGCTAGCACCGAAATCGGGGGCGGGCTCTTGATCGGTGCCACAGGCGGCCATCAAGCACGCCACGGCGATGCACACCATCCACCCGTGAGTCATTGAGGATTCTCCAAGGGGCCGTACGGTACCAGAGCCCGCAGAGACGGGCCAAGGTGTGCACCGTGGCAGTTGGGAACTAGTCGTGACCCGGCACCGGTCGTGGTTGCTCTCCGTGGAGTCTGCTACCGTGGGCCCTTCTCGGAGGTAGTCGGTTGGACCGAAACGTACGTGTTGGCTTGTGTGGTTGCGGAGTGATTGGAGAAGGCGTGGTGACCACCCTCCTTCAGCACGCGGATCTGATTCGCGCCCGCGTAGGCGCGCCGGTGACTCTCACTGCGGTCGCCGATAAGGATGCCGCGCGCCTGAACATCGTCCGGGCGCAAGACTCCAGCATCGCGCTGGTCGACGATGCCTTCGCCCTCGTCACACGGGACGACGTCGACGTCGTGGTGGAGCTGATTGGTGGGGTAGAGGTCGCGGATCGCCTGGTCCGTGCAGCGCTCGAGGCCAAGAAGCACGTGGTCACGGCCAACAAAGCGCTGATCGCGGAGCGCGGAGAGGGTCTATTCGCGTTGGCCGAGGCCAATGGCTGCGATCTCTACTTCGAGGCTGCTGTCGCGGGTGCGATTCCTGTGATTCGCGTCGTTCGAGAGTCTTTGGCTTCGGATCAGATTCTTTCCGTCCGCGGCATCATCAACGGAACCAGCAACTACATTCTCTCGAGCATGGCCAACGATGGCGCCGCGTTCACGGAGGCGCTTGCTGCGGCGCAGGCTGCCGGCTTCGCCGAGGCGGATCCGACGCTAGACATCACGGGCGGCGACGCGGGTCACAAGTTGGCGATCCTGGCTGCACTCGCGTTCGGGTTGCGCGTTCTTCCGAGCGAGATCCCCACGGAGGGTATCGAGGAGCTCGATCCGCGCGACATCCAATACGCTCGAGCCTTCGGGTATGTCATTCGCCCGCTTGCGGTGGCAGAGCGGCTGCCTTCTGGCGCGTTCGATCTCCGCGTCCATCCAGGCTTGGTGCCTCAGAGCGATCCCCTGGCCCATGTGGACGGCGCGCTCAACGCGATCGCGATTCAAGGCGCGATGGTCGGCCCCTGCTTCCTTTCGGGGCTTGGCGCGGGTGCCGGACCAACCGCCACGAGCGTGGTCGGAGACATCATCGACATCGCGAAGAACGTTCTTGCCGACGCGCCCGTGCGTACGCGGAGCCTCCCGCAAGGGGCTGGACAGGCCCTCCAGCCACTCGCGGACCTCGTGTCGTCCTACTATCTTCATTTCTCCGTGCGGGATGAGCCTGGTGTTCTGGCGGCGCTTTCCGGAAAGCTCGGCGAGACGGGCATCTCGATCGAGAAGATGGTTCAGGACGCGGATACCAACGGAGCCGACACGGCGTCGATCGTGATGCTGACGCACGAGGCACGCGAGGGCGATGTGCGCGAGACCATCGCCGCGATCGACCGCACGGATCTCACGAGGGCCCCGACCCGACTCATTCGCATCGTCGAGTAGGCCGCTGGCGCGACGAAAGAGTACGCTCGCGTCGTCTGTCGTGAGCGAATAGTATCGGGATCATGTGTGAGCTGTTCGCCATTTCAGCAGCGTCCCCGACGCGCGTGCACTATTCACTCGAAGAGTTTTCGAAGCACGGCGGCTTGACCCACATGAACAAGTCGGGGTGGGGCATCAGCTATTACCACGAACGCGATGCATCGGTCTTCAAAGAGGCTGCGCCCGCAAGCGATAGCGAACTCGTGCGTTTCATCGCCAATCAAGAGCTCATGAGCCAGTGCGTAGTCGCTCATGTTCGCCGTGCGTCGGTCGGTGCAGACAGCCCCGAGAACACCCATCCATTCGATCGCGAACTTGCCGGCCGCACTCACGTGTTCGCTCACAACGGCAGCCTACCTGGAATCGAGTTCGCACTTCCTCTCGAAGGGTCGCGGTTCGTACCCATGGGGCAGACTGATTCCGAGCATGCGTTCTGTGTGCTGCTCGATCGCCTCACGACGCTTTGGTCCGCCGAGACGCTCCCGCCACTTGCCCCTCGGCTCTCGCTCATCGTCGAGTTTGCGTCCGCGCTCCGCTCGATCGGCACCGCCAATTTCCTGTACTTCGACGGGGATACGCTATTCGCCCACGCGCACAAACGCGCCTACGACGACGGCGGTGTGCTGAGTGAACCGCGCGCGCCAGGGCTCAACATCGCGAGTCGGGCCACGATTGTGACTGGCGGTTTGCGGGTGACGGCGCCGGACTCCGACCCCGAGGGCGTGATGCTTGCGAGTGTCCCGTTGAGCGCGGAGGGCTGGAGCCCGCTCCGCGAGGGCTCGGTGGTCGCGATTCGAGCCGGCAACGTGGTCGCCGAGGTGCCGGCAGACTCGTAGAACGCTGTCCTTTTTCATGATTTTGCCCTTGGCTCAGCCGTCGATGATGGCACCATTGGCAGCTGGTAGTCTCACCAGGTTGGAGGCCGCCCCCGTTGCAAGGCGTGCCGAGGAGAACTCATGCGAAATCTGACAGGAACCCTCACCGTATTCACGATCGCGTTCGTGGTGGCGATCGCTGGCGCGGGCTGCGGCGATGATTCAGGCAACACCGGAGGCACCGGCGGCTCGCCCTCGGGGCCGTGTGTGGAGGCGGCGCCGAGCGCGCTCCAAACGTGCGTGGCCGACGTCAACGCGGCATGGGAGAGCTGCTATCAATCGACAGACGCACCATGCGCTTCCAATGACGGCAACGTTTCGGGCGCGCTCGCGGCGCTCGAGGAGACGGTTCGGAGTTCCTGTTCGGACGATGAGTTCGGCGCACTGTCCGTTGACGGCGTGGTGGGTCGATTGCGCAACTCCTGCGCCTCGGAAGCGAACTCACTTGCATGGCGAACGTACGGCGGTCCTCAAGGATCGGTTTGGCCCACTGTCGGTTCGGATGACCAGGGTTGCCTGCAGGACGCGCACGCTGCCGCTTCGGCGATGGTCGACGGTGCCCTCCAGGCACTAAACAGCTGCCTCGCGGATGGCGACTGCAGCTCGATCGACGCCGACCGGCAGTCGTTGGTCGACACTGCGGTCGCGGAAGTGGAAGGCGCCTGTGAAGACCTTGCCGGCATCATCGCCGTCGATCCGGTCTTGTACATCGACCGCGCGGCGCACCAAGTCGACTGCATGACCGCAACGGGTCACACAGACGTCGGCTCGCTCACACTCGGATGCGGTCCCTCGAATGTTGATTTCGACCCACCCCGCGGGGAGTACATGCAGGTCGTCGTCGACGGCGAAAAGTGGGGCACCATGTGCGGCGATGGCACAGCGTTCGCGTTCCAGGTGCGCCTGGCACCCGAAGGCGAGCCCCTCGATCGGATCATCGTGGGCCTTCAGGGCGGAGGCGTGTGCGCGTTCGAAGACGACTGCACGGCGCGCTTGGAAAGCAACCCAGAGCTCTTCAACGCCCTCGATGACGAGCCGCTGAGCGTCGGGATTGCCTCGGACGACCCGGACGAGAACCCTTTCGCGAACTGGACCAAGGTCTACCTGCCCTACTGCAATCAGGACGTCTTCGCGGGGGGCGGCATCGTCGAAGATCTCGGCTCGCTACAGCTTCCCCGCTACGGGTCTGAGAACATGCGCGCGGCTGTCCAGATGGTACGAGACGTGATTTGGAAAATGATGGACGAAGAAGGTGGGGAGGGCTTCCGTCCCGATGAACTCATCGCACTCTTCGGCGGATGGTCGGCAGGAGGGTACGGAGCTCTCTACAACTATCACTGGTTCTTGGATGATCTCCAGTGGCCCCGCACGGCCGCATTTCCCGATGCAGGCGGAGCGCTAGACAACGGCCAGTTGATCGGAGTCGCCGGTCTAGGCGCCCTCAAGATCCCTGGCTGGGGAATGCTCCCGAATCTTCCACCCTATTGCTTTTTCGGGGACTGCGCGTTGGGCCCCGTGCTCTACGAGGCGATCTCGCCGCGTTTGAAGCAGGTGCCCGAACAGCAGTTCTTGATCGTGAGCAATCAGTACGACGACACGCAGCGGCGCGATGCCTTCTTCACGGGCCCTGAAGGTGACGAGTTCTGGCAGGCGCAGTGGTTCAACACGATGCGCCAGGACTTCTGCGACACCCGGGACCTCAACGGCATCAACTACTACTACACGAGCGTTTCCGAAGAGAGCACGCACGTGGTCACGTTGCGTCAGGAGCTGTGGTCGGGGTCGGTTGCAGGCGAAGTCATGAGCGACTGGTTCTGGCGGGCGGTGACCGAGCCTGACACCATCGAGAACCGGACCGAGGAGGGTGACTTCGTCTCGATCTTTCCCGGGGTCGACCCCTATCCGTGCACCCTCTCGGAGTAGTCTCCTCGAAAGCCTACTCGGCGATAGCCCTGTTATCATTGAGGAAGTTGCCGCTTAATCCTTGACGCAATGCGTCGAAAGACCCAGATTTCCACTATGGGACGCCGGGGGGCTGACCCTTCGGAGCGCCAACCCTGCGCCCCAGGAAATGAGGTCTCTCATGAATACCGCCCTGCTCATCGTTGTGATGTCGTTCCTCTCTCTCTCGGGTGGAGCGTTCCTTGGCGGCGGCATCGCCCTCGCAGCGACTCGTCTCGTGGGGAGCGTGCGTAGCCGTTCCTCGTCTCGGTTGCTTCATGTCCAAGGGCGCGAGTCGGTCGCGCCGTAGTCGTCTGCCCCGTCTCGAACTCACGCTTCGATGTCCTGCTCGTTTCGTGCCCGTAAACATTTGCCCCGATCGCTCTCCCAATCTGCAATCGAACTTTACGCCACCCCGCGGCTAGCGCATGTTCGATCAACTGCGGAGCGGGGAGTTCGAAAGGTGCCGGATGGGAAAGAGCAACGGAAAGAAGAAGTCGACGCACGACGCGAGGGCCGATGGCGACACGGGCGCCGATGGAGCGGGCATTTGGACCCCTGCGGAGAGAGTCCACTGTGCGGACAAACCCAAACTCGACAAGAAGCTGTATGAGCGCGAACTCAAGCGCCTGCACATCGAGCTCGTCAAGCTTCAGGAATGGATTCGGCACGAGAAGCTGAAGGTCGTCGTGATCTTCGAGGGTCGAGATGCGGCTGGGAAGGGCGGCACCATCAAGCGGATCACCGAATGCTTGAGCCCGCGCGTGTGCCGCGTCGTCGCTCTCGGAACGCCGACGGAACGTGAGAAGTCGCAGTGGTACTTCCAGCGCTACGTGCCTCACCTCCCTGCCGGAGGAGAGATGGTCCTGCTCGATCGGAGTTGGTACAACCGGGCTGGGGTCGAACGAGTCATGGACTTCTGCAGCGAGGAAGAATACCGAGAGTTCCTCCGCAGTTGCCCGGAGTTCGAACGCATGATCGTACGAAGCGGGATCAAGCTGATCAAGTACTGGTTCAGCGTGAGCAACGAGGAGCAGGAGCGACGCTTTCTCGCTCGCATCGATGACCCGACGAGGCGTTGGAAACTCAGCCCCATGGATCTCGAGTCACGTGGGAGGTGGGTCGACTACTCCAAGGCCAAAGACCAGATGTTTAGCTATACCGACATCAAACAGGCGCCCTGGTATGTCGTCGATGCAGACAGCAAGAAGCGGGCGCGGCTCAATTGCATCTCTCATCTGTTGAGCCAGATCCCTTACCGAGACCTGACACCGCCTAAGATCGATCTGCCTCCGAGGCAATCCAACTCGTCGTATGTCCGGCCCCCCATGGACGATCAGACGTTCGTGCCTGAAGTGTTCTGACTCAGTAGAACATCGGTCCGCTGCCCTTTTCGCGAAACCACTTCGTGATGATGATCTTGTGCCCCCGAGTCACCGGGGTGCCGCTATGCAACGTATCGGGATTGGGCATCCCATCGACGCGTCGATTGTTCCAGACGACCGCTTGGCCTCGTTTCGGTCGAAACTCGAGGTCGATTGCGTGGAACTTGGTGCTTCCACCTTCGAGGTCGTCGTTGAGATACACCATGAACGTCCAGGTTCGATTTCCGGCTTCCGCGGTGTATGCGCTGAAGTCGGGGGTCCCTCGGTCGAAGTAGTCGGTGTGTGCTTTGAACTCTTGACCTACGTCGTACCACTGGGCTTGGATGTGTTCGGAATACGACTCTCGAACCCCTAGCGCGCGAGCGATTCGGGCGTCGAGGGTGGCGACGAGGGGCTCGTCTAGCAACGAGAGGTCGCAGGTTCGGCTCGTTCGGAACCGGGCATCCGAGCCTCCTTTGGTCACGGTCGATGGTCGCAAGCGGCGGTCGATGATCCGAATCAACTGCTCGCACTCCAAGTCTGAAACAAACTCGTCCAGCACGTATAGTTGAAGCTTCTCGGTATCGACTCTTCGGGTCTGACGATGAATGGGGTCGTGTGTGAGCCGGGTGGCCGCAATGGCTCGGTAGTCACGTTCACCGAGTCGTCTCTTCGCGGGTGGAGCGTCCCGCTCCATGTGCTCGCGAATCGACGTGTCCGAGAACCCCTGCCGTGTGAGGATGGACGCGAGCTCATCGGGGGCGCAACCCCTCGCCAGGTTCTCCGTTAGCCAAGTGGGCCAAGCCCCGTCTAGCGTTCGACCTCTTGGAGTACGGACGGCGAATACGAACGGAACGATCGATACCAGCGAGAGCGCGAGCAGCGTGAGTGAGGCTGGATCGTCCCACGGCGTGGCCTCGACCGGCGCGAACCGGGAAGCCACGGCCACAATCGCGTTGTTGTACATGTGACACGAGATTCCGACCCACACTGACTGCGTGTGCCATACCGCGAAGCCCGCCCAGAATGCGAAGGGCAGCACGCCTACGACATGCTGTGTCTCCAAGTGCACGAGTGCGAACGCCAAGGAAGAGATCGTCATGGCCGCGGCGGCCGGAAGGCGGCGTTCAAGCCGGCCTTGGACGTATCCACGAAAGAACAGCTCTTCGCCGACCGGCGCGGCGACGATGATCGAGAAGAAGAGAATCGCTGCTCCCCAACCGCGCGCGTTCTGGAGTGCCTCTGCGAGCGCAATCATGTTCTTCGACGGCGCGTCGAACAGTGCGCTCTCGAGGAGCGTACTCGCTCCCATCGTGACGGGTGTTGCGAGTGTGAATAGCAATGCTCGTTTTGGAGATGTACGCTCGAAGCGAAGGCGCAGACGCCATGGCTCTGGTGAGAGGGCTGCGAGCAAGATCGCAGCCAACGCGAACGTCAGCGCAACCGAGAGCAGCGCGGTGCCTGCCATGGAAACGGTCGGGGTCTCCAGGTGGTCGAGGTCCACTCCAGCGGCGAGGGCGTAGACGACGATCGCGGCGATGGACATGCAGATGGCCAAGATTGGGACGACCAGCAGCGCGCACCAAGTCGGCCACAATCGCGTCCAGGCTCGCGGGGTCTCCCTCATCAGACTCTAGGGTAGCGCACGTGATGAAATCGTGTGCTCACCGCTCGATACCATGGGCTCGGCCCCGGGAGCTCAGAATTGAATCCCGCTTCCGACGTAGATACTCAGCTCATGGATGCCGATTTTCGTGACGTTGATCCCGATCAGATCGGGATTCGCGGGGTCGATCGTGCTGACATCGTCTACCACCCGGGCGCCCGCAAAATCTCCTGTACCGTAGGCGTAACGAAACGCGATCGCGGTACGGAATGAGATACCGTCGGTACCTTCACTCGGTGCAAATTTCCGAAACTTCGTGAGCTCGATCCCGCTGGTGACCCCGTAGAAATTCAGCTCTGAGTCGCCGAACGTCGCGGGAGTGGTCGAATATGGGTCGAGGTCGGTGAAAGCACCGACTCCAAACGACAGGTCGTCCGTGAGAGCGAACGCCGCGCCGACACGCCCGTTCACAGTCGCCTTGGTGGGACCCTGCGCGACCTGCAAGTCGGCGTCGAGAGTCAAGAGGGTTCGACCGAAATCGTACGCGAGACCAGCACGGACCCGCCACGGCTCAAACGGAGCGAACTGAAACGAAGAACCGGAGTCATCAACCGTTTCGAGGTTCAACGTGCTGAACGAGCCGTCAGGGAGGATCGCCCGCCGCTCCGAATGCTTTGAACGCTCGAACTCTGATAGAAGAGGTAGCTCGCGGTTTGAAAGGCGGCTCCGACACTGACCTCCGGGGATGGTTTCCACATCACACCGAATCCGACTCGCACACCAAGTCCGGTTACTGAGAGCCGCGAGGAAGACGTGGCCACGATGATCGCTTCGTTGGTCTGAGGATCCTCAATCAAGGCACCTCCCACCTGACCCGATTGCGTAACGTTCACGTAAGACCCGTTGAGAGTCGCGCCTAGGTAGACCTTCTCGTTGACCGCCCAGGCGACGCCCCCGAGCAGTTGGTAGAGAGACACCTGGTTGTCGAGTTCGATCAACCACTCCCAGTTGAGAGTCGGCATCGACTGATCCGCGAACGTGAGCGCGGGTCGCTGATCGTAGCTCGCAGAGGCGGTCGTAAATACGCCAAAACCGAGTCGCACGCCTGATCCTGTGGTCCGGACGTAGGTGGCGGCCGCCGGGATGATGATTGCCTCAGTGGCGTTGCCACTGCTGGTGACTCCGGACGCGGATTCGAGGGCGTTGGGGATTCGGTACAGACGGAGCGAGTAGGCGGACAGGCTTAGATCCACCGAATTCTCACGGATGTGCATCAGCCCCGCAGGGTTGTACCAGAGCGCACTCCCTTGACTCACGATCGCCGTGACGGCGCCGCCGAGAAGTGCAGCCTCGTTGCCGAGAAGCACCTCGTCAGTATTGCCCGCGCCAGCTTCGGTCGGAACGAGAAGCGCTGCGGCCATGATCCCGATGGCGATCCATGGTCGGGTGCGACCCTGCATTGTAGGCGAAGATATCAGCTGCCGCGCTGGAACTCTAGCCATTCGGCGCAAGAGTTTCGCGAACGCTAGGTGGCGCACGCCCCTCCCCACGGTAGTCTCGTGGTCGCAGATGAACGTATGGCAGGCGACTCTCGTGTTCCTCATCGCGGCGGGTGTCTTGGTGCAAGCCGGCGCCGCGCTTGCCGCCTATGCCGACCAGATCGCCTCGAGGCTGAAACTGAGCCGCATGTTCGTCGGGACGCTTCTCCTCGCGTTCGCGACATCCCTGCCCGAACTCACCACCGACATTACTGCGGCGCGGGCGGGCGCACCGGATCTTGCGGTTGGCGATCTGTTCGGCTCGTCCATGGCCAACATGGCGATCCTCGCCATCATCGATCTCATCTACCGCGGGCATGTCTGGCCGAGCGTCGAACTCGGGCACGCGCGCGTCGCAGCGGTCGCGATCGGCCTCACTGCGCTGGCCGCTGGAGCGCTCTACTTGCCGTACGAACTCGCGATCGGTTGGGTTGGTGTGACGCCTATCGCGATTCTCGCGATCTACGTGGCCGCGGTTGCGTGGTTTCGCCGCACCCCTTTGCTTGCGCGCCCTGGTGTCGGTTCTTCCCCCGAGATTCCGTTGCAGAGGCCCACCGGGTGGAGCAGGGATGCGGCGCGGGTGTCTTCCCGCGGCCTCTGGATTCGCTTTCTCGGGGCGGCGTTCGTGATTTTCATGGCTGCGCCGGTCGCCACGCTAAGCGTGAAGGCGATCACGGAGGCGACCGGGCTTGCAGAGAGTTTCGGCGGCGCCACGTTACTCGCGGTCACGACGTCGCTGCCGGAGCTGATCGCCTCGTTGGCTGCGATTCGAATCGGAGCGTACGACATGGCGGTGGGCAACCTGTTCGGAAGCAACGTAGCGAACATGAGCGTGCTCTTCTTCGCCGATCTTGCGTACACGGAAGGGCCGATTCTCGCTGCCGTGTCCCAAGTGCACGTCGTCTCCGCCCTAGGAGCCATCCTCATGATGGCGATTGCCGTGGCCGCGATCGTTGGCGACTCCGAGACGCGTCTCAGGCGTTTCGAGCCCGACGCGGTCGTGTTGTTGCTGGCATATGCCGCGGCGTTGACGGCTATCGCGCTCGCGGGCTGACAGACGTGTTCCAACCTCGCTGCAAGACGCGTCAGTCCTGCTGCAAACTACGGTTCAACCTCTCGTGCCACTGCGTCAACGCGCCTTCGAACTTGGCGAACCGGAAGGCCTCGTTCGCGCGCGTCTTCATTCCGCGTTGAATCTGCTCGCCGATCTCGAAGTCTTCGTTGAGGGTCTTCTTGGTGAACTCATGGTTCAGTCTCCAGAATTTGCTTCTCTTCTCACTGAAACCATCGGGGCCGGGGTTGGGCACGATCGTCATCAGCTCTAGGCGGGTCTGATCGATGGCTAGAGGTGTCATCAGAATGAGTTCATAGTGATTCTCTTGCACGAGGATCGAGGCATTGGGGGCGACCGCGTACACGAGATGCGTGTGATCTCGGATCTTCCACTCCGACTGCGGGCGCGTGGCCAAAGAGAGAATCGACTGTCGAGGAAGCACGGTTCGCACGTGGTCACCGACGAACTCGAACGTGGATACGTTGTCGGGGAAGAACTGCGCGATGGTGTCGCGGTGTGCGATCCGAAAGTGGTAGGACTCGAGGCCGCCGTCCACGATCAACTTCCAGTTCGCGTTCCACACGCGAGTCTCCGAGGCGAACACCACGGAGTCCGTGAGCCCAAGGCCGTCGAGCTCGACCCCCAGCGCGTGGGTGTCCGCGTCGACGTCGGTCGGTTCGACGTTCGGATCGGGGCAGATCCACACTAAGCCTGCGACCTCGAGACAGGAAAGCTCGACGAGCCTGGTCCTGTCGACGTCGAGGCTCGGAAACCCCTCTACGTGCCGCACCGCGGTCAGTGAGCCGTCTGTTTTGTAGGTCCACGCGTGATAGGGGCAGACGAACCGGCGGCAGTTGCCTGCTTCTCGAAGCTCGACGGTTGCTCCGCGATGCCGGCAGACGTTGATGAACGCTTTCGCGGTGCCATCTTGCTGCCTGACGATGATGACAGGCGTGCCGACTACGTCCCGCGTGATGAAGTCCCCGGGCGATGCAAGCTGGCTGCTTTGGGCGACGACGTTCAATCGGCGTCGAAAAAGGAGGTCTCGCTCCTTCTCGAACTGGGTGTCATCGAGATAGCGCCCAACTGGTACGAGAGTTTCTTCATCTGAGTCGAATGGTGTCTCCTCTTGCGTGAGCCGCAGGCATTCAGACAACAGGGAGATTTGCTTCTCTTGGTCCATCGTCACTCTTCGATCTGCAGAACATTCCGCATGAATGCATGAAGTTGGTTGACTACCCGGCTCTTGCGCATGCGCGGCGTTCGCATGAGCGCATGGTTGATCGCTTGGTGCACACCGCCCATGAGCAGGGCTCCGGAGAGCTCCTCGTCCACCGACGCGGGAACGCGACCGAGCCTCTTCCCCGTTCTCACGTTGGTACTGGCGCCACGGACCTGGCGGGTGACTCGACGATGCTGTGCCTCGACAACCGCCGCGTCGCCCGCGAGCTGCGATACGACCGATACGCCTAGGGGCTCATCGTAGAAGAAGTCTACCAACGTCTCGATGCGGGCCTTTTCCCTCTCCCACCAATCGCTCGATACCTCTTCGAACGTGGGTCGGTATGCAGCATCGTCGAGTCGGTCGAAAAACCACTCGACAACGGCGACCAGCAGCGCGCTCTTCGACTCGAAGTATCGGTACGGAAGCCC
Organism: Polyangiales bacterium; assembly: GCA_049670545.1. GTDB lineage: Bacteria > Myxococcota_A > Polyangia > Polyangiales > Houyiibacteriaceae > SG8-38. The sequence goes on along the minus strand of JBATTM010000239.1, from coordinate 13,563 downwards.
TGGGGATACCCCGGCTCGCTTGGCAACTGCGGCGAGTTCCATCTCCCCGCTGCTTGCGAGGATTTCCGCGCGAGCCGCTGCCAGCAGGCGGTCGCGTGTCCGGGTTCCCCTCGGAGTGCGTGAGGCGGTGTCGATGGCGGTATGCGGCGACATGATAAGTAAAGTAAATTCACTTTACTTTAGGGTCAAGCCGCGCGTTTGCGGACCCACGCTGCAGTCGAATCAGTCGTACCGATCCACGATGCATTCCTTCGAGATGCGGAGCCTCGCAAGGACTGCCCGACCCGTGTCCCCTTTTCGGATGGTTGCGATCCCGGCCGGGCCGTTCTCCGGTTCGAAGCTGAACTCGGGCGGCTGTTCCCCGTCAACCTGTAGGTCGACCTCCCACGACCAGGCTTCGAATCCGTCGCTGCCGAGTGCCTGGGACCACTCGGGTGTGCCGTCGCCATCCTGATCGATCGCGATCGTCACATCGGCAGCCGGTTCGGCGTCCGCCACTACCTCGACCAGCGCGCACCCATCCGTCCCACGGGCGAACGGCTGGCGCAGCTCCACCGGTGCGCCCACCAACTCCACGCCGTAGTCGTGGTCATGCCAGGTGGAGACCTTGGCGATGTCACCTTTGATCGTGCTCCATTCACACAGCCGCTCCCCGCACCAAAACTGGAAACCCGGGTCTTCCAAGAGATCGGTCTCGCACGTGACCCCCATTGAGAGCACTGCCAGAAGACTCAGAGATCGACTCGCGTACATCATTTTTTCCCGAATCTCCCGGAGAGTCCAGCGAGGATGAGGCCGCCGCCGCCCCGGTTCCGTTGACCCAGCCGGTTCTCCGGAGTCCGCGCGTAAGCGTAGCCCCCGTTGACGAACGCACCGACGTGCGTGCCAAGCATGCCTTCGACGCCGAGCAGCCCAGTCACGTGATAGAACCACTGACTTTGTCGAAATTCGGTTTGCTCTTCATCCGCCGCGTTGAGTCGAGTGCGGAGGCGCGTGACGGAGATCGTCGGACCGATCCCCGCTTGTACGTAGGCGCGGAAGCGTTCGTGGTCTACTGGAAGCCACGCCCGTGCGTGGACGCCCAGCGCCCAGGTCTTCCAACGGAATACGTCGTCCTCGCCGAGCCCTGCTTCCCGTTCGAACTCGTGGCGGTCGAGCGAGTTCGCTTGGAGCAGGAGGCTGAGGTAACGGGTCAGCCGACGCTCTACGGCGACGGACGCTCGAAAGCCATGGCGAAAACGCAACTCCTCGCGCTTCTCAAAGCCGAAGTCCTCGAGGGTACGGCGATAAGGGGACCCTGGGGTGTGCCCCCAACCTAGACCGAGCTCGATTCCCCAGGGCTGACCGTCCGCGAAGCCGGGGTCGGCAAGAGCAGAAGGCGACGCGACCATTGCGGGGACGAACATGAAGACCAGTAGCGTGTTGGATCGCACGGTACCACTCTCACGCAAACTCCATGCCACGGGGATTCCCGAGAATATCCGGGTCGCGTTGCCCGCCGGCCGTGACGATTAAGTCACACCGCGTGCCCGCCCGTCACAGTTTGGCACGTGATCCCAGTGCGCTCGATGCTGGCGCCCGGGTACTCACAACGCGGCGCGTCAGCGACGCGTATAGCCGCTCGATCTCTTCGGGGCCCCACAGGCAGAAATAGTATGAAAGCGTGATCCACGAAAACGCGCCCACATCTAGCAGGATCGCGATTCCGAGATGCAACGCCACGCCGATGTCAGTGAACGGTTTCCGAATATCCCAGCGATTGAACAACGCGCGCAGTCTGCCGCCACGGTCACGCGTGTATCGATAGTAGAAGAACGGAAGCAGCAACCACGCTCCCGCCTCGAAAAACCAGGTCACGATCGTGCCGAGTTGGGTCAGCGGGTATACGAACGCCGTCCAGCTCAGGTTGTATCGTCGCCACGTTGGGTCTTGAAACACGTAGTAGAGCGCGCTGAAGTCGCCGACCGCGAACCATGTCGGGCTGACCTTCTGCAGCCCGGTCCAGGTGTAGACCACGACCAGTTGGAACACCGCCATGTACCGCGGCCATGCCGAGATCCGCGCGTTGCTGGTGAAGCGTCGCGTCCTCCACCAGCAGCCAAGTGATAGAGTCTTCGAGCCGTCGCACAAGACGAGAAGCCAGAGTGCGTTTGAGATGAGGCAATCATGGCCGCCGATGGTGTCGTGATTGAGGCGAGTCAACGCCAAGTAGGCCTGCAGTGTGCAGAACGCGGTCACACGACCGCCCACGCCCAAGAGAAGCGCTACTGCCCCGACGATCGCGACCGCCCACAAGGCATGGACCGTCGTCACGGTTGCGGGCCCGAGGTGGAACCACAGCATGGGGACTTCGCCGAGCGTCAAGTACCCGCCATAGGGTTTGCTGACCCAGAGAATGTCGAGCATCCCCGCTCCGCGGATCAAACCGAGGCTCAAAAGCACGCATGCGGCGACCGCGATGCGATAGAGGGCCCAGGTCGTTGCGCTTTCCTTTCGGTCGAACAACGTGACCCAGAACACCCACCAGTTGCGCACCAAACGAATCATCTGACTCACCGCAGCTCATCCGTTCGAAAGTACCGCTTGTGCTCGTACCGCCCCTCAGGTTCGAGGCCCTCTCGAACTTCGGCCGGTGGCAACGTCGAGTATCGATACAGGCGAACGCGGATCCGACGAGAATCCGGAAACGCTTCTGCCACGTGCGTAGCGACCATTCGGGTGAAACCGTTGTAACGGTCGCGTCTGAAGCCTCGCGCGAGTCTTCCTACGAGCTTGCGCGCGCGGTGATGGCGAAACTGAGGTGCCCAAAAGTCGTACTCTTCGGACAATGGGCGGTAGATCGGCTCCCAGCCCCGGTCATTCATGACGTCGACGTGGACTTCAACCGGATACTGTTGTGGGCTCGAGAACATCGCCCACCCCTGCCGTACGCCCGCAAAGCGTTCGTAGAAAAGAAACGGCCGAGTGATTGCCCCGTTCACGTCTGCGTACGCTTCGGCAAGGCTCCAAAGATCTTGCTCAAATTGCTCCTTCGTGTCGTATCCGAGCCACGACAACCGCTCTGACCAAACCCGTAGGTCCCGCTGCCCGATCTCGCTCTCCCAAATCTCCTTGCGGAGCATTCGCCCAGGACCTGGCAATGAAAGCAAAAGGACGGCGAGGACGTGCAAGCCGATCAAGCCTGTTCGTATGTGGGGCCAGAACGTCAAGGCAGCGAGCCTACATCACGCGGCGGATCGTCGCACACGTGTTTGTCAATGGGTCGTGGAGACGACTGCCGCGCGGCTGGACTAGCGCGACTGTCGATCGCTTGTCACATCGGCCTGCTTGGGTCGGTCTCCCGTGAGAATCGCGCTGTGGTGTAAGAAGTCCCGAAACAGCTGCGGGGGTCCGTCATCTTCACGTCGTTGGAGTGTTCGCTTCGCGTGGTACAGCGTCAGCCCGGACAAGAACGCCATGTCGGCCATCCACGCGTAGAACTGGCCGTGGTTCTTCACGAAGTAGTGTCGACGCGACTCGAACCAATAGCCGGGCAGTCGTGCCGGCCGCTGATTGCGAACCGTGACACCGGTGCTCTGGCCCGCGATGTGCATGACCCGCGCGTCGGGAACGTACCAGCAGGGCCAGCCTGCGCGTCTTGCCGCTAGGCAGAAATCCGTCTCCTCGAAGTAGAGGAAGTAACGCTCGTCCATCAGACCCGCGTCGTGCAACACCTGACGGCGGACGATCATCGCCGCTCCCGGTACCCAGTCGACGGGCTGCGCGGCGTCCCCCATGGTTTGTGCCACTGCATACTTGCGAAGCAGCTTGCTGATAGGGCCAAACGAGGCTCCAGACTCAAACTCCGAGAGCACCCCAGGGAAACGGAACGCGATAGGCCATTCACTTCCGTCTTCGTTCTCCAGCCCTGCGCCGGCGAGTCCCACCTTTGGGTTCGCCTCCATGAAGGCGACCAACGTCTCGACCGCGCCGGGGCGAATTTGTGTATCGGGGTTCAAGAGAAGCACATATTCGGCTGCGTCTGAGCCTTCGAGGAGTCGTCGCATGACGTGGTTGTTGCCGTACGAGAACCCCCCGTTTCGTTCTGCAACGATCAGATCGACCCATCCGTCAAAGGTCGCATCTCGAAGCCCCGCACGAAGGGCTGCCTCGTCGCCCGAATCGTTCTCGACGACCGTGGCTCGAAGGCCTGGGACACGGGCACGCTCCTCGACCAACGAGCGCAGGCAAGCCATGGCCAGATCTGCCACGCGGTAGTTGACGATGATCACGTGGACCGACATCAATCCTCGCTACCGTCGAATACTCTGGCGATTCGATTGGCCATCACGCTCACGTTCGGCTCCTGTAGCATGCTCGAATGCCCACCCGGCACCCGGAGCACCTCGATCGGCGTCGATGACCACTTCGACCATCCCAGATCCGGCTCCTCGAACATCTCGCAGTAGGGCGTGTCCTCTCCGACCCCTGCCGATGCCGCGAAAACGACGATCGGCACGTCAGAGAGCTGCCCCGGCTCATGCGAGAGTTCGGCGAGATCATATACCTCTTGGACAGTCATCGCCGAGAGCACCTCGTCGACGGGACGTCCCTGTGATGTGAGGCGTCGCGCGTGGCGAATGCGCAGTCGGTTCGAACGGTCGCGAAGCCTTCGACCGACTGCGTAGCGTGCCAGATTCGATGCCTTGCGCACGAGTGTCGCGGAGGTATCGAGAAGGCCGCGAACGGAGCGCGACCCCAAGCTCGTGCTGGCGAAACGCGCCCAACGCTCTGAGGTGAGCCTCCCCGATACAGGCGTGGCGCCTCGTGCCGCGGCATCCATGATGCCGACGAACGCGACGGAATGACCGTCGGCGAGCAATTGCCGCGCGACCTCGTGCGCGAGGACGCCGCCCGCGCACATGCCTCCGAGGACGTACGGCCCATCGGGCTGGGTTGCGAGGATGCGTGCGGCGTAGTACTCGGCCATTTCGTCGATGCGGGTATGGGTGATCGGTGCTCGCGCGGAACGCTTTGGTTCGAGCCCATAGACGGCGATCCCTGGCGGCAAACGCCTTGCAAGATTCCGATAAAGCAGTGTTTCCCCGAAACCATCGTGCACTAGGAAAGCTGCGCCGACGCCGTTCCCTGGCCGGAGCGTCACCACAGAGTCTGGTAGGCCGTGGCTCACGACCCTGGCGCTATCGACTCGCTGTGCGAGGGTCGCGATGGTATCGGCGTCCAGAATCGTCGTCAGTGGAAGCCGAGTTCCCCACTGTCGCTCGATCTCCGCGAACAGCGATGCGGCCACGAGTGACGTACCTCCGAGGTCCTCGAAACGGTCTTGAATCCCTACGCCGTCCACTCTCAGTAACGCCGACCAAAGCTTCGATAAGGCCCACTCGGTAGGCGTCGAAGGTGGGACTCGCTCGCCGAGGGTGACGTCGCGGTCGGACATTTGCCTTGCGGCGATGTCGGCGACTAGTTGGGAGGGGTCGTGGTAGCGCCCTGCGATACGCTCATGTGCCTCGGGATCGGGGCCGCCCACGGCGGCCTTGCCCTTCGATTGTTGTTGCCGCGCCACCGCGAGCTGTGTCTTCGCGTACGCCTTTGAGTACTCGGCCTGTCGCGCAGTCTCAGCGGATAGGCGACAGGTCAGTTCAGTCGCGTTCTCCTCTCTCGTGAGAGCCTGGCCGAAGCTCTCGATGAAGGTGCGTGCCGGCTGGTTTCGAGGGGTCGGCACGAATGGCAGGAGGACTTCACTCTTTCGGTGGGCTTCGGCGATCGTACCTAAGTGACCGACCATCGCGTGCTCGACGCCCCTACCAAGTACACGGCACGAGAGCAACAGCGTGTCCACGACGACGGCATCCTCATCGAGTTGATAGATCATCACGCCGACCAGGCCGTAGTCCCCAAAGCGGTCGCGGACACGGCACTGGAGCACGTGAAGACCATCTTTTTCGAGTTCCGCAATCTCCGGTTCTGTTCGTCGTATCGTCGTCAGGTTGAACTGGTTCGTACGCTGGGTCAGCTGGGCGACTCGGGGGTTCTCCTCGGGCGCAGGCACGCCGATATCCACTTCGACTTGCAGGCCTGCGATGAAGTCATCGATGTCTCCGGTCGATCCTTCGAGTTGCTGTCGCGCAGCGTTCTGCCGATACATCTCGGTTCGCCGCCTGTCTTCCTCGGTGACCTTTCGGATGTCGAACTTCCATACGCGCCGCAAGAACGCCTCGATTTCTGGTTCCGGCGGAAGAAGCAGGGTCGTGACACCTGGGCATCGGGCGCGGACCTCGGCGCACTCGATGGGATTGTCGTCGATGAATACGAAGCTATCGATTCCCAAGTTCAGTTCTCGTGCGAGGGTCAACAAGTTCTCGGACTTCCGCTCCCAATTGATCTGCCACGCGACGAGATGCTCGAGCCGGAGCGGCATGTCCGGCTTCGTGGCGAACACTGACATCACGTCTTCTTCGGCGTTCTTGGAGTTGAGCGCCAAGACGAGGCCTTTTCCCTGCTGTTCCACCATGAACCGTTGGAGAGCGAGGTACCCGCCGGACACCTCGACATTCGCTGCACCGTCTTCTCCAACGACCCCGCGCCACAATGTGTTGTCGCAATCAAGAACGGCGACTTTGGCAGGCGACCCTCTTTCGGCGTGCACTTCGCGCGCAAGTATCGTCCCGAGCACTGCGAAGTAGTCCGGGGTGTACGGGATGTGGCCGAGCGCGTCCCGCTCTGGGTCGTGTGCCCTCCGTGCCAGTTCATCGTCATCTGCGAGAGACAATACGCGCACATTCCGAAGCGGTGCAGTAGCCTCTTTCATGGCTCGGACCGCGTCCTGTTCCGCGGCTCGAAACGAATCGTGTCCCTCGAACGTAGGGGAACTCGGGCAGAACGCCACGAGCATGGGAGCGTGTGACCTCGCCGCAGCTCTGGCCACGGCGTCTGTGAGCTCGCGATTCAGCTGCCGTATCCGTGGTACATCAGGCTCGGTCGCCGGGTGATGACCGTCTTGAAAGCGAACCCAGTCCTCGCACCGAACCAGAACCACGTTCACCCCGGTGTCGTCGTCGAAAAGCACACCTGATGGGGCGAGGAGTGTCTGAAGGACCTGGTTGTAGTCGGCGAAACGGACATCGGCGGGTAGGCCAACCAATTCGAGGAGAAGCTCGAGGGGCTCCGACAGTGGTTCGGCCGTGAACGTGGCAGCCACGCGCACGGGCAGCCTCGGGCGCTCCGACCGTCTGGCGGGTGCCTCGTGGGGTTGCGAGACAGCGCTCATCGCCCGTTAATCTAGCGGTTGCAGAGTCTTCCCGCCACTATCCACGAGCCCAACGGTTTCGGTGGCGGAATACCCTATTGCGCGCGCAGGAAATCGAGTGTCACGCGTGCGAGCTCCTCGCCCTTGTCCTCTTGAAGAAAGTGCCCCCCATCCTTGATCGTCGTGTGGGGCTGGCCTTTGCATCCGGGAATGATGGCTTTGATGAATTGGTCGGCGCCGCGCGTGACCGGATCCTTGTCGCTGAAGGCGCAGAGCCACGGCTTGTCGAATTGCTGGAGAATTTTCCACGCATCGCGGTTCGGTTGCGCTTCTGGATCATCTGGGGTGATCGGCACCAAAGCCGGGAACTGTCGGGCGCCGGCCTTGTACGTATCGTCGGGAAACGGTGCGTCGTAGGCGGCGATCACGTCGGCTGGGAGGTCGGTCGTCGTCGACTTCTGCAGCATCTCACCGATCGGGAACGTCGGCGTCTCTTGGGAGAATTTCAGCCATCGTTTGAAGGCGTCACCCGGGTTCATATCCCCCGTCGGGAGCATCGTGTTCGCGGTGACGACGTGGGAGAAGCGCTCCGGCTGCGCGGCGACGAGCCGCATTCCAAGAAGGCCCCCCCAGTCTTGGCAGACCAGGGTCACGTCGTTCATTGCGAGTTGATCGAACCAGTCTTGAATCCAACCGAGGTGGCGCGCGTAGGTATAGTCCGACCGCTCGACGGGCTTGTCCGACTTGCCGAAACCCACGAGGTCTGGGGCGACGGCGCGGTAGCCCGCCTCGACGAACAACGGGATCATCTTTCGGTAGAGGTAGCTCCACGATGGTTCGCCGTGCATCATCAGGACGACTGGCGCGTCCTTCGGGCCCTCATCCACATAGTGGAGCCGCAGGGCTGTATCGGGATCTCCACCCGCGCTGACCTCCGTGTAGTGGGGCGCGAAGGAGTAGCCAGGCAGGCTGTCGAAACGGTCATCCGGGGTGCGTAGCGTCTGCATCGTTTCTCCTTGTGGGGAGGGAGAGCCTACCACCGATGCTTCACGAGTTCGTCGGTTCTTCGAGGGGTGCAGGGGGTGCCTGCGTCGCTGCGGGACCTGTCGATTTGCGGACCCTCCCACTCGCTCCATCGAGGGTGATCCAGTCGCCTGTTCGGATGGCGCGCGTGGCACCTGGAACGCCGACCACGGCTGGGATGCCGTACTCTCGGGCGACGATCGATCCATGGGAGAGGAGTCCACCCACCTCGACGACGAGCCCGGCAGCCTGAGCAAACAACGGGGTCCACGCGACATCTGTGACCGGTGCGACGAGGATCTCTCCTGGCTCGATCCGAGCGTCGGAGCGAGGGTCGCGTACAACGCGTGCGATCCCGGTCACGGTGCCCGGACTCACGCCCAAGCCCTCGAGGTACCCCTTCGAGCCGACCTCGATGCTGGAATCACGCAGGCGGCGTGGAGAGCCCTCCTGCAGCTTCGGGACTTCAACCTGCTGCGACCAGCGATAGTCGCGTCTTCGTGCTTCGACCGTGGACGCGAGCAGCGTTCCGTCGACGATACCTTGGAGCCCGTCCCGAACCTCGCGCCATGTGAGGAAGAACATGTCGTCGGCGCGATCGAGGAGATTGCGCGCCAAGAGTCGGCGATTGAGCTCGCGATAGATGACCCGCGATCGATCGAGTCGGCGGATCACCAGATCTTTCATGGTCTCTCGATTCAGCACGCCTTCTCGAGCGCGTTGGACGAGGAGGGTGACCCAGCGTCGCTTCCACCAAGATAGCGGCTCCAAGCGCTGCAGCGCGGCCTGATGTGCCCGGCGTTGGCGTTCGCGCACGTCGAACGGCGTCGTCGCATCTGGGTGAAGATTGTTGCGCAAGAGAGACACCAGCTGGGTGGGATCCTCGCGCCAGCAAGGTCGACTGAGCTCGGCCTCCGCGACACCCCGATGACCGTAGGACTCGATGAATCGTGCGACCTCGGGTGCCAGCGAAGAGGCTTGCAACTCGGTGAGGACTTCTTGGTCGCCGCGCTCTTCTTCGAAGAGACGGGCGAGCTTCTTGTCGCTTGCGATACGATCGCCCAGGGTGTGCAGGGCGAGCGCAGGTTCGAGGCTTGGAAGCCCTTCGATTCCCGTGACTAGAGACGATGCCAGGGCTCCATCCTCGTCCTGCAGCCATGTCGCGGTACGCCGACGGAGTTGGGTGAACGCGACCGACGCCAGTGTCGACGCCCATACATGGACGATCGACGGGGTCGCCAGCTCCTCGCTCATTTCGACCTGGGAGGTGAGCGCCTCGTCGGATGCACGTCTCACCTGGCTCTCGTGGAACGAAACGGCATCTGTCTCGGCAATCCGGTGGCATTCGAGAATACGAGCATCGAGCGAACGGCTGTGACTGACGACGGCCCGAACCACTCGCCACAACAGAGGCCAGCGATGTGGCGCGAGATCCGATATCCGAAGGGCCGGTGTCGCGTGATCCGGCTTCCCGACAAACTCTTCCAAGATCGTGTCTGGTGTCATTCCGGGGGTTCGGTGCGCCGCCTCGAGGAGCAGCGACACATTGATATACGGACGGTGGTAGAAGAATCCGAGAATCCGTGCAGGGTTCGTTTCCGCGCCGAACGCACCCAGCGCCTCGAGTTGCGCAATGAACGCCCGCTCGATGAGTCGTCCGGTGTGATCCCAAGACAGAGGCGTCACGCATCCGGGGAGAACCTCGCTGATGTTGCCGTTCGAGTACAGTGGATAGCGTGGATCGATCGGCGTGTCGTTCGCGGGATGCCATCCGGCTGGAGGACAAGAGTTCGCTACTCCCGCGACGGTGATGCGGCGCGCCTGGAGAAGAAACAGCGCCCCCTCTTCGTAGGCCCACTCGATATCGACGGGTCCGTCGTGATGCTGCTCGACCTCGAGCGCAAGACGCGCGACTTCGCTGACCTGCGTGGGCTCGAGGCAAAAGCGTGTACGTTCTTCTGGCTGCACGTCGAGCTTCTCGACCCCGTCGACTCCGAGTGACGCACGAACCCGCTTGTCTCCGAGCGCTTGTGTCATTGTGGCGAGCTCGACGCGATCGATCACGTACGTGTCCGGCGTTGCCCATCCGCTGACGACGGACTCGCCGAGCCCATAATTTGCGTCGATCACGAGCTGACTCTCGCCGTGGATGGGATGAGCGGTGAAGCACACGCCGGCGGTGTCGGCGCGGACCATCTCCTGCACCACCACAGCCATGACCACGTCGGAGATCCCGCGCTGCAACCTGTACTCGATCGCGCGCTTGCTGAATGCCGAGCTCCACACGGCTTGAATCGCGTTTCGGAGGTCGCCAGCAGCGACACCCAGGCGCGTCTCGTACTGCCCCGCGAAGCTCGCTTCCTCACCATCTTCCGAAACCGCTGACGATCGCACCGCCCAGCGTCGCGCCTCCGACCGTTGCGCCCACCGCTCAACCTCTACGGCAAGCGCGACCGGAAATGGGGCAGCGCGAATCCGTTCGCCGAACTCAGGGGAGTCGGTTGCGCCGTCGAGTGCATCGATGAACGTCGTGAACTCGGAAGTTGTCACGACGAAGCCCTCAGGAACCGGAAGCCCAGTCGCGATTCTGGTGGCCAGCTCGGCCCCTTTGCCCCCACTACGTGACCGCGCGCGGGCGTCCGGATCATGGAGGTCGATGACGCTCAACTCAGCTGCTCCATGAACTCGACCATTCCCGTCGCGATCTGGTCCTCCCAGCGGTAGATCGCGCGAGCGGCCGTGACCAAAGCCTCGCCGTCTTCCGTGGCCGCGACAACCGGGAGTGGTGTGACGATGTCCGCGTGAATCTCGAGTTCACGCCCGCTCGTGGTGGCGATCGTGAGATCCAGATCGTCGGGCCAGTACGTGCTCGTTCCGTGGCGTGCCTGGAAGTGCCAGCGTTCGATCGGTTCCGCGGAGTCGCCGTCAAGAACGAATCCTCCTTGGACTCGCATCGCGAGGACGTCGACCTGGGTTGCGTTGAAGCAGAGCGCACGACCGAACTGACACGAGAGCCATCGCCATCGCGCGGGTGCCCGCATGTCCCGAACGCCCCACGACCGATCGCGCTGCCCGAACCCATCGATGACGTGGATAGCCCCGTCGAGGGTGATCGTGCCGCGGACCCTCGTGGACTGTTCGAAGTGGTGCGCACCGACCATCGCGGACAGGGATCCAAGCGTGCGAAGAGTTCTCCGAACGGCCGCGGTGGGCTGCCGCGCTGCCGTACGCATCATCTCGCCGAGCGGTCGAAGTCGGATGGTGCGCCTATCGAAGTCGAAGGGTTCATGAAACGGGGTGATGTCGAGTTCGAGGCGAATCGAGCGCGTTTCCGCTACGGGATCCACTGTTTGGCGCAGGTCGTCGCTCGATGCCACGTTCGGAAAATGGTGGATCGGCCCATCGTATCGAATCTGCCAGGCGCGGAAGGGTTCGACACAGAAAAACTCGATCTTCCCTGCGGCGACACGCGGTTCCGAGCCACTGACCTGCTCCGAGGTTGCGATGAAACCGGTCGTCTGATCGGGCAGGTACAAACAAAGGAAACCGTCTCGACGATTGCGGTTCGGGGTCGCGCCAACTCGCGTCGCACAGGCCCATCCGGACTTCGCGTCGAACGCGTTGAAGTAGAACGATTCGTTCCAGTGTGAGTGGGGTTCCGCAGGGTGCCAGTACTCGTCTTTGGCTTCGAGCATCGCGGCCTCAGCGTTTGTAGACGAACTGGACGGAGACCGATCCGTTCACCGTCTTGTACTCGCCCTCGCATCCCGTTCGGATGAAACCACTACATGCATCTGGGTCGGTACTTGGGCCGACCTGACCGTTCGAGAAGGCTGACTGCAGCGCGAGATCGACCGCGAAGGTTTTCCAGGCTGCGCCGAACCCCGCGCTGAAGGAATGGCCCCATGCGGGCGGCGGGGTGACCGGCTGTGCGCCCGCTTTCGTCGTCGACGACGAGCTGGCCACGTACCCACCACGCACTGCGAAACGACTTGTGATCTGATAGTCGGCGCCGAACCGCAGACTGTAGGCGTTCTGCCAGAGGAGTGGAATATCGACGGTTCCGAGAGCTGTGCCTTCGAATGCCTCGAGATTGAGGGTCTGAACCTGATTTGAAGCTTCGTAGAAGAGTACATGCAGTTCGCTCGCGACGATGAGCATATCCTTGAGCAGCGAGAACGAGAGCGCACCCGACAGCACGTTGGGCGTGGAGAATTTGGCCGTCACGCCAGAGCTGAGGTCCGCGCCCTCGAGCGTGCGAAGGTCTCCGCTCAGTCGGTTCGTTGCCTGGGTGCGGTACATGACGGCGAGTGCCACCAGTGGACTGGCTCGCCAGGTGAGACCGATGCGGCCGCCCGGCCAGCCTGCGCCACCAAGGGTTGCCGTCACCGGGATGACGCCCGCGCCGAACTCTGCGGGAATCGTTGCGCTCTGTCGAGCGAAGGGCACGCGAAGCGCCACGCCGAGGTCGAGGGATTCGATGATCTCGAAGGCGGCACCGATCGCGGCCTCGCCGGAAATGAAGGTCAGTTCGAAATCTGCGGTGACCCCGGGCTCGCCGTATAGATCCTGCACGTCCGAGTACTTTGCTCCGAAGAGACCGAGGGCGTACGCGCCGAATCCGAGGACAACTCGCTTCCCTACGCGAACCGCACCGAAAAGGCTCGGGATGGGACCGAACCCGAGATCGGACTTGTCCACGCTGTTCGGTCCCGACAGCGGCGCCTGCGACCGTGAGAATACGGGAGTGAGGTTCACGCCCACGCTGCCGCGTCCGATGCGTGCGAGGTTCGCCGGATTGATCGCCAGGGCAGATGGGTTGTCGAGGAACGTCATGCCCGTCGTTCCCGCGCCAATGCTCTTGGCGTCGTAGGCGGACGGCTCGATGTTCGCGGAGGCATGAACGCTCGGGAGAGAGGCGAGAGCAAGGATGAGCATGACCCAACGACTGCGGAGACTGTTCACGTGCTCGTTCCCTCCGGGCTCAGTCGCCGCAGCGAGCCACGTGTGATGCGGTCGACGAATGCGAGTTCTGACCGAAAGAAATCGGGCTCGGGAACGACGGACCAGAGCACCGCACCGCCGAGCAACGTCGCGAGAATTCCCGTGACGTTCGACTCGAAATCCGGGTCGTCTTCAGCGGCAGGAAGAAAAGCCCGCGCCGCCAGGAGGAATCCGCTGCGATGTCGATCGAAAATGGGACGGAGTGCGTTGCGAAGCGCTTCATCAGTTCTCGCGGCCACGTAGAGTTCGAGCGTTGCCTGTAGGCGCGCAGACCGGAACAACCCCCACAG
>JBATTM010000238.1:0-5099 GCA_049670545.1 Polyangiales bacterium | reverse complement strand
CAGTCGCTGAAGATCCTCGAGCGTCGGGACGCGGAATGCGCCGCCAAGCTCGACATCGACCGGGGTACGCGCGCGTGCCGACCCGTCGATCTCAGCGCTGGCCTCAGTAAACGACTGACGGAACGCTTCGAGCTTGCTCCGCCGCACCGTGAGGCCAGCCGCCGCCCGGTGCCCGCCCCAGCCTTCGAGCGCCGCCGCACCGCGTTCGATCGCGCTGTACACATCGAATCCCTCGACCGTCCGCGCGCTCCCGTGTCCCACGTCCCCGTCGAACGCGATCACGACCGCAGGAACCGCGAAGGCATCCACGAGGCGTGCGGCGACGATGCCGACGACGCCTCGATGCCAGTCGTGGCTCTCCACGACGACCCCGCCTGTCGGAGACGAACCGTATCGCTCCTCGACCTGGGCCTTGGCTTCGTCGGTCGCCCGCGTCCCAAGGGCCTTTCGTTCGTCATTCTTCTGCTCGACTTCTTCGACGAGACCGAGCGCGTCGGCGACGCTGCCGGCCTCGAGGAGGCGCAACGTGAGATCGGCATCCCCCAAGCGGCCCGGTGCGTTGAGGCGGGGTGCGATGCGAAACGCGACGTCACGCGCCGTGATGCGATCAGAGTCCGGCAGTTTCGTCACTTGCCGAAGTGCACGGAGGCCAGGCCTCGTGGTCGGTGACCCGAGGCGCTTGAGACCTGCCCGCACGAGACGCCGGTTGTCGCCCGTCAACGGCGCCAGGTCTGCGATGGTCCCGACCGCGACGAGGTCGAGCCACTGGCGAAGATCGAGCGATGCTTCGAAACGCGTTCGAAGGGCAGCGCCCAGCGAAAACGCAAGCCCTGCGCTGCACAGGCCCTTGTACGGGAACCCACAGTCCGGGCGGTGTGGATTGAGAAAGGCGAGCGCGGGCAGGGGCTCGTCAGGCACGAGGTGGTGGTCGACCACGATCACGTCGACTCCTTCCGCATTCGCACGGTCGATGCGCGCATGGTCACTCGAGCCGCAGTCGCACGTCACGATCAGCGCGGGCTCGTCCGCAAGGCACCGATCGAGGGCGGCGTCGCTAAGCCCATAGCCGCCCAGGAATCGGTCCGCGATCCGCGTCGTGACCCGCCCACCAAGCGCCCTGACGATCTCGGTCAGGATCAGAGCCGACGTGGTGCCATCGACATCGTAGTCACCAAAGACGACGACCGATTGCTCCATGCGAATCGCGTGCGCGAGCCGCTCGGCGGCGACATCGCGGTCAGCCATCATGTCCGGGGAGCTAAGCCGCCGAAGGGTCGCGTCGAGGTAGTCTTTCGCCTCGTCGACGTCGTGCACGCCACGATGGATCAAGACTTGCGCTGCCGTCGGGCCAAGACCGCTCGCGCTGGCAAGCAATCCGGCCGCATCGGGATCGGCCAGACGAATGGGGTAGTCGAGGGCTGGCCGGGGTTGCTGGGATGTCGAACCGCCGGCCGGCTCCACCGGCCTAGCTCCGGGTGATGCGGCTGAAGAGCCGTCGGTCCATCAGCTCTGTGATGGGAGCGGCGATGAAGATCGAAGACAGCGTGCCGATCAGAATGCCGATGCCAAGCGCAAACGCGATGTCCTGAATGACGCCAGTTCCAAGAAAGAAGAAGGCACAGACAGACAGCAAGGTCGTAAGCGAAGTGACGATCGTACGCGAGAGCATCTGGGACGTGCTGATGTTGATTAGCTCACGAAGACTCTTGTCCCGGACGCGCACCATGTTTTCGCGAATGCGGTCGTACACGACGATCGTGTCATTGATCGAATACCCCATGATGGTCAGTAGGGCGGCCACCGTGGTGAGGTTCACTTCCTTCTGGAGGAGTACGTAGACGCCGAGGGTGATCAGGGCGTCGTGGAACATGGCGATGACGCCACCGGGCGCGAACCGGAGGTCAAAGCGGAACGCGACGTACAACATGATGAACGCGATCGCGTACAGAAGCGATTGGATCGCGGCATCGCGAAGCTGCTGGCCGGCTTTGGGCCCAACCCACTCGACACGAAGCGGGTTCGCGGGGGCGCGCTCCCCAAACGCCTCTTGAAGAGCGGTGAGGAGCTCGTCTGCCACGCCGACCAACTGGGCTTCGAAGCGTGGGTCGCGGCTACCCGCGAGCGCGTTGACGGAACGCACGTTCGCCCCACCCGCTTGGAGCGCCTGCTCGATCTGCTCGGCAGTGATGTCACCGTTCACGCGAAGGGTGATCTTGTCTCCGCCAGGCGAAACTTTCATCTCACGGACCGCATCGGCACCGAGGGTCGAATCGACGGTCGCCCGAATCGTCTCGACCTGTCCTGCGGGCAGCGAGGATACCTCACGCACGCGAACGATGTACTCGTTGGCCACACCCTCGACGCTGATCACGTCAGGACGAGCGTATCCGGCACCTTCGAGTGCATCGCGAACCTCTGCGGGCGTCGTCGCACCGGTGAACTGCAACTGAATCTCGGTCCCACCGGCGAAGTCGATGCCGTAGTTCGGGCCCGGGTAGAAGAGCGACACGAGACTGAGCGTCGCGAGAAGACCAAGAACACCCATGACGGGGGCTCGGTACTTCATGAAGTCGATATACGTGCCGGGTTTGACGAATTCCATGTCAGCCTACCCGCAGTCGTTGGACACGAAGACCGCGCACAATCCAATCGAAGAACACTTTGGAGCAGAAGGTGCCGGTGAAGAGCGAGGTCGCGATGCCGATGAGCAGCATGGTCGCGAAGCCCTTGATCGGCCCGGTGCCGAACTGCCACAGCACCACCCCCGCAATCGCGGTCGTGAGCTGGCTGTCGAATACAGATGAATACGCCCTCGCGAAGCCTTGCTCGACCGCAGAGCGCGGCGACTTGCCGAGCCGTAACTCTTCACGAATGCGCTCGGTGATCAGCACATTCGCGTCGACGGCCATCCCGACCGTGAGTGCGATCGCGGCGACGCCAGGCAGCGTGAGTGTCGCGCCGATGCCGGACATGATGCCGAGCAGAAGCAGGAGGTTCAGCGATACCATCAGATCCGCGACGATCCCTGCCACTTGGTAGTACAGCGCCATGAAGAGGAGAACGAGCAACACGCCTATGACCGCGGCACGCCCGCCCTTCTCGACCGAGTCCCGACCGAGTGTCGGTCCGATCAGCTGCTCGTTGGCCGGCCGAAGCGGCGCGGGAAGCGCGCCAGCCTGGAGCACGACCACCAAGTCGCGGGCCTCCTGGAGAAGCTCGTTGCGATCGAGGAACGCGCCGAGCGTGATGCGTCCCCGGCCACCGATCTGGCCCTGAATGACCGGCGCAGACTCGACGCGATCGTCGAGAATGATCGCCATGCGGTTGCCGATGTTGGCGCCCGTCAGATCGCCCATGCGGGACGAGCCGCGGGTGTTCATGGTGAAGTCGACCTCGGGGCTGCCGCTCTGCGGGTCAAACCCGACCGCGGCGTCGTCCAAGTCTTCGCCGGTGACCTCGGCGATGCGGTAGAGGTAGTAGGTTCGCCACCCTTCACCGCCACGCTCGGGGTCGGCTTGCTGTCGCCCGATCAGAAGCTGGCGATCGTCGGGCACCGGGATGGTGGCGATGTGATCGCGAAGGAGGTCGCGTGCGTCTTCGCCGAACGCCTCGAGGAACGGCTGGGCACCGACGTTGTAGTAGATACCGACAGGGGGATTGGCGAGGAGCTCGCTGAGTCCGACCGCCTCATCATCGGCAATCTTGAACTGCAGTTGCGCGGTGCGGCTGATGATCGCCTTGATGCGCTCGAATGAGCTTTCCTGCGCGCCGGGCACTTCGATGATGATGTCGCCATCCTGGGGACGCGCGATGACCGTGGGTTCCAAGACACCCAGGTTGTCGATGCGGTTGGTGATCGTGCGCTCGGACTGACGAACCGCAGTCTCGCGCATGTTGCTCAACTGCTCTTCGCGCATGTGCAGATCGACCACGAGGCCACCCACGCCGCTCGCGACTCGAAGGTCGCGGAAGTAGTCGCCCACCCATGTTTTATTGAGCTTGTCTGCGTCTTCTTGGTTGGAAAACGTGATGCGAATCGCGCGGACCGCACCACCATCTTTATCGACGCGCTCGACTTTGCAGCGCTGCTGCACCTGCGCCATCGTCTCTTTGCTGATGTCGTCGACCTCGTCTTCTGGGACGGCCCCGATCAACACCCCACATTGGCGCTGGACCTGTTCCGCGATGCGGTCGCGGCGGTCACGAATGTACTCGTCGACCTCGACCTCGTACATCAACCGAAGGCCACCCTTGATGTCGAGCCCAGGGTTGATTTGATTGTCGAAGTACTCTTTGACGATGTCCGGCGCCGGCAACCAACGGTCGAGACTCGGCCACAGGGCTAAGAACCCCAGGAGTGCCGCAACGACGACGGTTGCCAAACGAAAATACCAGCCTCGATCCATGATGCTCGCCTACGTTCAGCTCTTTTTTTCTTCGCTCGGGGGTTGATCCAACCCCGCGATGTGAGTTCTGAGCACCTTGATACGGGTTCGGTCTGCGATCTCGATCGTAATGTCGCGCTCGTCGAGCGTCGTGATCTCACCGCGAATGCCGCCGTTGGTGCGCACGATGTCGCCCTTCTTCAGGCCGCCCATCAACGCCTCGTGCTCCTTGGCCCGCTTCTGCTGAGGGCGAATCATCAGGAAGTAGAGCGCTGCGAACATCAGCAGGATGAGCCCGAAGTTCAACGAGCCTTCACCCAACAAGCCCGACACAGGATCCGTTCCACCACCACCAGTCGGCGCAGGCGCGGTGACGGGGCCGCCGCTGACCTCGGGCTGAAGCAGTATGTAGAGCAATGAGTACAGCAAGAGTGACCACCGAAGCGCACGGAGCCTGGACGCGTTTGCCGCTGTCTGGGCTCCCGAAGCGGGCCGAGGTCTAACCCATGCCCCCAACCACGTCAACTCAGCGGAATTGCGGAAATATGCTACATAGGCGCGGCGCTGAGCCCGCAGAGCACGTGAGGAGGTTCAATGGTCGATAAAGTGGACAAGATCTGGTTCGACGGGGAGTTGATTCCTTGGGAGCAGGCGAACGTCCACGTGCTGACCCACACCCTCCACTACGGCCTGGGCGTTTTCGAAGGCATTCGT
>JBATTM010000237.1:0-5402 GCA_049670545.1 Polyangiales bacterium | reverse complement strand
CCTGCAACCCCTATGAAAAAATTACACACTTCAACCCCCACCAACCGAGAGCCAGACGCACGTCAGAAAAGGGGACAGTCCCCTTTTTCCGGGGGTTAATTCTCGGTGGAGTTGGGACGCGCCGGTGGGAAAAAGGGGACAGTCCCCCGTGTCCCGAGGGAAGCCAGAAAAGGGGACAGTCCCCTTTTTCCGGGGGTTAGTTTCGTTGGGTTGGGGGCGAGTCGGCGGGAAAAAGGGGACAGTCCCCGCGTGTCCCGACGTGTGTTTGGGAGGACTCGCTTGCTCCTGGAATACGCCGAGCGGAGCGGACGCAAGTCCGAGAAGCCGGAGAATTCCAGGCGCAGTACGGAGGCGCACAGCGCCGAGTACACCGTAGGTCGAGTCCTCGTACCGGAGCGCTCTGACGTCTACAGCGAGCCCGGTGCGGAAGAGAGGACTCGAACCTCCACGAGTGTTACCTCACATGAACCTGAATCATGCGCGTCTGCCAATTCCGCCACTTCCGCAAAGAAGAGCCCTAGGTAAACGTTGGCCCCAGCCCTGTCAAGGAGCCCCGCGCCCTGCAGCACAGGCCGCATCTCAGTCGCTTGCAACTCAGGCTGCGTGTTTCGCCAGCTTCCCTGAGCCGGCGTGGGTTGCTGCCACCACCAACCCCTGCATCGTGAGTCGGCAGCGTGCCGCGTCGACCAGGTGTTGGGATTCGAGGCGAGCCAGGAGGTCGGTGATCAGCGCCTCGTCCGTGTCGAGCCACTCCCCGAGGGTCGATACCGTCGCGGGGATGTCGGCGCGGCCGAGATCGTAGAGCGTCTCCAGCAGGCTGAGCGCGCGTTGTTCGTGTTCGTCGTTCATCAGAGGATCAGAATACCGACTACTGAAAATCGGTCCAGTTTTTGGTGTTCAGTAGGCCCGAAACACACAACTGATCGAATTGTATAAGGTTTTTCCACTCAGATCTCAAGCCTTACCAGCAAGAACTTGTTGCAATCCCGCACGCCCGTCAGGGGTTCGATCGACCGGTCGCCAACCAGTGCCTCGAACTTCTTCAGCCGCTTGTGCTCGAGCACCACATACGCCCGGCGCCCCTCGTTCTTCGCAAGCCACTTCTTCAGCCGCTTGTTGTCGAGCTCGGCAAACGCGTAGACCCGATTGCCGGTGTAGAAGTTCTCGCCCTTCCAGTTCATCTGCCACGCGAGCAGCGGTGCATCGCCGTCGCCGCGATCTTCGTAGTAGCGCTCCGCCAGGTTCTTGAAGCCCCAGTGGTTCGCGATATCGACCATGTAGACATCGAGCCCCCACGCGCAACACAGGATCGCCACACACATCAAGCCGCGCACCGCAGGCGCCCGCCAACTCCGCCACGCCACCCCGGCCGTCATCAGTGCTGCGGCGACCGAGAACCCGATCAGGATGGGGCGGTAGTCGAGATGCTCCGGCCACAGGCGCGTGTAGTTGTAGATGAAGAGATGGAGCAACCGTTCGTCGCCTTGCGGCCTCGCTTGCGTGATCCAACTCAAATCCCGGCCTACAAACGCCACCAGCGCGACCCCAAACGCCGCCATCACCCCGATCGCGACATGCCGAGATTCCCCGATCACGCGGGTCTCGGCGTTCGAGAGCCAGTGCCGAGCGGCGAGGGCCAGCGCCAGCGCCATCGACAGGCATCCGGCCGCCTTCGCCGGGCTGGCCTGCAGCCGCACCCAATCCTCGACGCCCGTCGAGCCGGCCGGAACCACGCCTCGCGGGTCTCCCGCAAGGTAGGCGAAGCCAAGCACGACGAACCCCGCCGACAACAGCATCGCGACCGTCGCCCTCGTGTGTTTGGGCCCCCAAAGCGAGGCGACCGAAACGCCCACCAGCATTCCGGCAGGCACGATTGTCGGCAACAAGTAGTGATGAAACTTCGTGACCATCGCGCTGAAGAGCACGAACGTGGCCGCCATCCACACTCCGAGAAACACCACCGCGTCGCGTTTCTCACCCGACCGATCCCGCCCGGAGAGCCAGAACGCAAGCATCCCCGCGATCGGGATCCACGCGATCCACGGAAACGTCGCGTACCCGAGTTGCGTCAGGAAGTACGAGATCGTTCCCTTGTCGCCGTGCACACCCGCGGCGAGTCGGTTGATGTGGTCGTGGATCAGGAGCCGGTTGGTGAACGCCGCTCCGTGGCGGACGTACATCGCGAGGTACCACGGGATGCTCACCGTGATCACGGTCAGGATCCCGGCTCCGATGTGAAGCTGACCCTCCGAAAGCAATCGCCAGCGCCGGGTCGCCGCGAGATAGAGAAGCGCGATCAGGCCTGGGACCGCGACCGCCACCAGGCCTTTAGCGAGCAGACCCAGTGCACACGCGAAGTAGAATGCGAACATCCACAGTGCTCGGCGACGCCGCTCGCGGCGCAGGAGGGCACCAAGCCCAGCGAGGCCGGCGATCCACAACAGCCCCTGCAAGAAAGGCTGGGCGATCAGTCCCTGGATCCGCGGGAGTTGGTCGTGTGGAGTTGGGTTCCCCGGAACGTCGAGATTTCCCCCGGAGCCGTAGAGAAACCGATCCGGGTGCGCGACGATGTGCCAGCCATCGAGCCACGACACGTTGCGCGCGATGAGATACGTCGCTTGTGGCAACACCGCGAGGATGAGAAGAAACACCACCAGGTGTTGCGCCGACAGCTCGACACGACCGAGCCGATACACCGTTGCTTCCGCGCTTGGGTCTTCCTGGATCGCGGCCCACAGGCAGCACGCGGCCACCGTGATCGCCGCCACGAGCGGAAGGTCCGTGATCGCCTGGTGCGAGATGAAAAAGAACTGAGGCATCGTCGCCACCACCAACGCGGCCACGACTCCCGCGCGCGTCCCGAACGCACGGCGGCCCATTAGGTACACCGCCCCGAGCGCAACCAGCGCCGACACGAACGTCGGGAGCCGAATCGCCCACTCGGGATGCGCAGGGTTCGCGTTCGGCAGGAAGTCGACCCCCATCGCTCCCATCGTCCACGCCTCGGCCCAAAACAGGAGCGCGGGCTTCGACCAGAACCACTTGTCCTGCGCCCACCACAGGCTGATCCAATCGTTGCGCGCGAGGACTTCCCGCGACACCTCTCCGTAGTGGGTCTCCCACGGGTCCATCAGCGTGTAGCCACCGAGGAGTGGCAGGTAGAGAGCTGACACCAACAAGATCACACCGAGCCCTGGCCGTCGGAGCGCGGCGGGGACGCCACAGGCGAGCGTGAGGCAGATCGTCAACGGCAGTGCGTCGTAGCCCCCCACGGCGAGGCCGATGCTCCA
Source organism: Polyangiales bacterium (assembly GCA_049670545.1). Classification (GTDB taxonomy): domain Bacteria; phylum Myxococcota_A; class Polyangia; order Polyangiales; family Houyiibacteriaceae; genus SG8-38. Next base: position 2,112 of record JBATTM010000237.1, on the reverse strand, counting down.
CACCGCGAGTGCGAGGGCCGCCGCGTGAAGTGGAGACCACCGCTCACCCGGCTGTCGCCCAAAGGGGGTGTCTTGCCAACGCACCACCTTGGCCGTGCCCCCGCGAGGTACGACCAACCACCGCGTCCAGGCGCCCGCGGCCAGAAGCGCGATGCAGGTACCCCACAGCACCCCCCTCGGAAACGGGTCGCGGTTCGCCATCCACAGCGTCATCCCGACGGTTGCCAAGGACGCCACCACGACGGTGGAGCGTCGGGTCGCCAGACTTCGGGCGTCGTCGTGGGGCAAGGCGGCCCGAGCATAGCAGGCCCTGCTGGGGCGCCCTGTCGTCCGGTTCGGCTCAGTCTCGGATGTCGAAGCGGGTGATCCCAGCGGTCGGGACGCTCAACACGCGGAGGTACTCGACGCCCTCACCCTCGGGGCCGAACACGGTGATGCGCGCCTCGTATTCGCCTGGGGGAAGGGTGACCGTATGGAAGAAATCCTTCTGATCCCGAGCGGTTCGGAAGAATCTGGCACTCTTGACCGCCTCCCCGTCTAGGACAATATCGACGTCCAGCGCAGTCACCTCGGACGCAGCGCGATAGGCCACATCGACGTCCCGAGGCCACGCCCGCGCAAGCCGTCCACCCACGACCACGATTCCGATGATCGCGACCACCATCGCGATGCGCTTACGGGTAGGGGAAGGGCCCACAAGGGGATCCACGCGCGACCTCCAGTTCGTGGTTATGGTGTGCTGGTGAGCAAACTTCACTACCTTGGCACCAATTGCAGTCGGTGTTAAATTGAACGTTCGTTCGTAGACACAGCCTATGGTCCGCCTCACCGACATTTTGGAGAAGGTGAAGGGATACCATCCCCGAGCGGACACGGATCTCATCAACAAGGCCTACGTCTATGCGGCCCGCATGCACGATGGGCAGAACCGGAAATCCGGCGATCCCTATTTCACGCATCCCGTTTCGGTCGCCGACATCATTGCCGACATGCGGCTCGACGCCTCTAGCGTATGCGCCGCGCTGCTGCACGACGTGGTCGAGGATTGCGAAGCCAGCGTGCCCGACATCGAAACGGTGTTCGGCGATGAAGTCGCCTTTCTCGTCGACGGGGTGACCAAACTCGGCAAGGTGAACTTCGCGTCTCGCGAGGACCGCCAGGCCGAGAGCTTTCGCAAGATGTTGGTGGCGATGGCGCGAGACATTCGCGTGCTCTTGGTCAAGCTCGCGGACCGCCTCGATAACATGCGTACGCTCGAGCACATGTCGCCCGCGTCACAAGAACGCATCGCGATGGAGACGGTGGAGATCTACGCGCCGCTCGCCGGGCGTCTCGGGATCCAGTGGCTCAAGGCCGAGCTCGAAGACTTGAGCTTCAAGTACCTCGAGCCGGATTCCTACGAGGTTCTCGCGGAGAAGGTCGATCGCGTCGCGAAGGACACCGACAGCTACATGGCGGACGTGACGGCGCAGCTCAAGAAGATGCTCCTCACGCGGGGCTTCCCGGTGCAAATCAGTGCGCGTCGCAAGCACCTCTATTCGCTTCACCGAAAGATGAAGTCTAGCGGGGTGGGTTTCGAGCAGGTGCACGACTTCGTTGCGTTCCGCGTGATCACCGAGAGTGTCGCGGACTGCTACGCCACGCTCGGGGTCATCCATTCTGAGTGGACCCCCGTTCCCGGTCGATTCAAAGACTACGTCGCCCTTCCCAAGTCCAACATGTACCAATCCCTGCACACGACCGTGATTGGCCCGGGCAATCGGCGCGTCGAGATTCAGATTCGGACGCACGAGATGCACCGCACGGCCGAGTACGGAATCGCGGCCCACTGGCAGTACAAAGAGCACACCGGAGGCATCGACCCAAAGGATGCGGCGCGTTTCGTATGGCTGCGTCAGCTCATGGAGTTCCAGAAGGAGGTCGCGGACCCGGAGGAGTTCTACGAGAGCGTGAAGGTCGACCTCTTCCCGGAAGATGTCTACGTGTTCACGCCGAAGGGCGACGTCATGACGTTCCCTCGCGGCGCCACGCCGGTCGATTTCGCGTATGCCGTTCACTCCGAGGTGGGGCATCGATGCTCGGGTGCGCGCGTCAACGGCGCGATCGTGCCGC
>JBATTM010000236.1:0-1570 GCA_049670545.1 Polyangiales bacterium | reverse complement strand
CCATCGGTGAGGAAGTCGTTCGCCTTGCAAACCAGGTGACCGGTCAGGATCTCGATGCGCGGATCGGAGGGATGAAAACCCACTTCAACGAAGTCGGCGTGGACCCGTTTGGTGTTGACCTCGATACCGTGCGATACGCGCTCGCCGCGGGCGCCATCGTTCACCGAAAGTATTTTCGCACCGAAGTATTCGGCATCGAGCGGGTTCCGTCCGGGCGTTGCCTAATCGTTGCCAATCACTCGGGGCAGCTGCCGATCGACGGCGGCATCATCAGCGCAGCCCTCGCGATCGACCGCGATACGCCTATTTTCGCACGGTGCCTGGTCGAGAAATGGATGGCGGAGCTTCCGTTCGTGTCGACGTTCATGCCTCGCGTCGGACAGGTGATCGGTACGCCTGAAAATGCCCTTCGCCTGCTGCTCAACGAGGAAACGCTCGTCGTTTTTCCAGAGGGCGCACGCGGGGTGACCAAAACCTTCAAGCAACGCTACCGGCTCACGGAATTCGGGCTCGGCTTCATGCGACTGGCCCTCGCAACCAATACCCCTATCGTTCCAGTCGCCGTCTTAGGGGGCGAAGAGCAGTATCCCTCCATCGCCGATATCAAGCCGCTGGCTCGCATGCTCGGAATGCCTGCGTTCCCGGTGATTCCCCAAGTTTTCGCCGGCATGTGGGCGCCTCTGCCCTCCAAGTACCGGCTCCACTTTGGAGCGCCCTTTCACTTCGAAGGTGATCCCGACGCGAACGATGCCTGGATCGACCGCAAGGTATGGTTCGTGAGGGAGACGATTCAGAACATGGTGAACCGAGGCCTCGAACAGAGACGGGGCATATTCGTCTAGATCGCTTGGAGCTCGCATTACGTGACTTGCCTGATTCGGCGTATTGTGTAATAGCATTGCCGGTGAAGGCTCTCACGCCCAAGCAGCTACTCCTCCAGGTCCTTCGGGTGACGTCGGAACCGCTCGTGGCCCGCGAGCTCGTCGCAATTGCCGAGCTGTTCGGGTTCGAGGACAATGCGGTGCGGGTCGCGCTTGCCCGCTTGGTACAAGGCGACCTGGCGGCCAATCACCAGAGTAGGTACTCGCTCACTAACCAGGCGGAACGGCTCAATCGATGGGTCGAGAGCTGGCGACAGGGCGAGCGACGGATCCGCAAGTGGCGCGGCGAATGGCTGTGTGTACTTCAGGCGCGAGGTGGCGACCGCACCAAGCGACGCAAGAGCACCCTCGCACTCGAGCGGCTTGGCTTCAGGAAGGGTCTGCCGCGACTGTGGGTACGCCCCAACAATCTTCGGGCGGGGCGCTACGACATCGAGATCGAGCTCGTGGGTTTGGGTCTCGCGGAAGACGCGGAGATCTTCGTTGGTGGCGAGTTTGCGCCTGCGTTGAACGACTCCTGGGTCCGGGAACTTTGGCCAGTCGAGGACATTCAGACAGCACTTCGCGATTCGCTGGACGCGATCGAGCGAAGCCGTCGAACGCTGGGAACGCAGCCCGACGTGCGTGCCTTGGTCGAAAGCTTCTTGATCGGCGGCCGAGCGGTCCGCCAACTCGCGCTGGATCCATTG
>JBATTM010000235.1:0-2482 GCA_049670545.1 Polyangiales bacterium | reverse complement strand
CCATCGGTGAGGAAGTCGTTCGCCTTGCAAACCAGGTGACCGGTCAGGATCTCGATGCGCGGATCGGAGGGATGAAAACCCACTTCAACGAAGTCGGCGTGGACCCGTTTGGTGTTGACCTCGATACTCTCTTAGCCCATCGGACTGACGATGAGTGCCGAATTTCGCGGTACTAGCCGGTTATGTCGACTTGCGGCGCACCTCGTGTCGCGTTCGGATCACCGAACTGGGTCTCCACTCGCTCGTTGACCCTCACAACTCCCTTTCCTCGCTGGACCGGTGCCGCTCCCGCTGCCGGCTCTTCAGAAGGCGAATCGCGCGAGCATCACGCTCGGCCGCGCGGGTGGCGACGAAATGATGCCAGGTGCCGGGGTGCGGGGTCTTCTGAATCCCCCACCGCTGCGTGGCGTGCTTCTGCTTGAGCGCTCGGATCTCGATAGCTTGTCGAAACGCGAGTTGTCGTCGGAGATGCTTTCGGTCTGGGCCTGATACGGGTAGCGCAGCCAAGAGGTGTCGCTGCTGGCGGTATTTGCTCTTGAGACGTCGTCGCTCGGCAGCCGCTGTATCTCGATAGCGAGCCCAGTCGCGTTCACGACGAGCCCGGGCTTCTTGGAGGGTCTGCTCGTACTCCTTCCACAAGCTCTGAGGCGCCCGCGCCGGCATCGATGAGTACCGATGGGGCGCCTCGCGCGCGGCCTCGAGCTGTCGCTCCGATGCGGGTTGAAACTCGCCAAGTCGTTCGTAGAGCCGCGCCTTGCTAAGTTCCCGATCTACGAAAGAGGCCTTCACGCGAACGGCCCGCGTCGCATCCTCGAAGACGAGACCGTTGCCATGCGGACGAGCCACGACACCGAGACGGCCGCAGACGTCGTGCACATCATCCCAAGTCCGTAGCTCGCTCGACCTCAGTGCAGGCCGGAGATTTTCCCGGACCCAGCGCGCGAAGCTGTTGATGCCCTGGTGGGCTTCGCAATCGATGGCTCGCTTGGGAATCTTCTGGCGGTCGCGCGTCCTCGACCGGAGGGGTGCCAGGCCGAGCTCCCGCTCGAGGGCCCGGGCCCCGGTGAACAGCTTCTGGTGGTCCCAAGCGGGCGAATGAATCCGAAAGGTTTCTGGATGGATCTTGTTGATCGCGACGTGTATGTGCTCGTGTTTGGTATCGCTGTGACGCACCGCGAGGTACTGGTGCTCGGCAAAACCCAGAGAATCGACGAGTTCGTGGACAACCTGTTGGAGCTCCCCTCGTTCGAGGCTCCGATCATCGGGGTGAAGTGAAATGACGAGGTGATACGTGCGCTTGCTGCCGGCCCGCGTGTTCTGCGCTTGAACCGCCTCGACGAGCGCACACGCAAGCTCAAGGTCTTCTCTTCTGCTAACCCCCGGCAGGTTGGCGGCGTGGAACCAGGTGGCGCGCGGCTTGGCGCCTTTCCCCTGAATGTAGCGCGCAAGACGACGGAAGCCTCGATTCGAAGCGCATTCGCGCTGGTGGCGGACGATCACCAATGCCCCGCCAGGCGATTCACCGCGCGGCGGACGTGTATGATCGAGTCGATGAGCTCGAGGTTCAGTCGGCGGTGACTTGATGGGTCCGACACGCCTTCACGAATGGCGAGCTTGAGCAGTCCACCGATGCGGTTGAGGTTGGCGTGGACCCGCGAGACCTCGGTGAGTGCTTGAGCGTCGATCGTGCTCTTCAAACGCGCGCCTCGGAGACAAGCGCGGATGACCGCGCCGCGGGAGCAGCTGGTCTGCTGAGCCAGCGCATCCAGGCGAGCAAAATCATCTTCGTCGATCCGGACCGAGATCACGCGGGACTTTGGCTTGCACCCCCGACTTCGCGTCACCTCGTCGGCCCCTTCCCTTCGGAGGTGTCGCGGTTGCGTGCCGCAGCCTCTCGTGCCCCACGCGCGCCGGCGGTCTGCGGCTTCGCTGAGAGCGTGAGAACCAAACTCGCAAGCTCCATCGCCCGACGCACAGCAAACTCAGGTGGTGCATCTTGCAGACGCTGCGCCAACTGAACGAGCTCGCACTGCAACGTAAGCGCGGCGAGCTCCCGCAGCGCCTCGATCGGAACGTCGTCTCCGTCCGCGACCCGCAGCACGAGCGCCCTCGCCGCCTTCCGAAGCTCCTCCACTCCCACGATTTGCGAGTGGTCAGCCGGGACACCGTGTCCCGAAAGGGTCGTTTGGGGGCCTTTTCCGACGTCCGCTGACCCTTCTTTCTCGAACAAATTCAATGATCCCGAAGGCTCGGTTTCGCCTAAGGATCTAGTGAGGTAACACTCGTGGAGGTTCGAGTCCTCTCTTCCGCACCCAATGATGTCGGAGACTTGCGGGACATCGGTGCGAACCGGTGTCGCCTCAGGCGAGACGCTCGTACGTTTGCTCGCGCGAAACAGCGCTTTCGAGCAACCTCGAACGCCGGGGACGAACCCAAGAAACCGATGTCCCTCGCTCCTGCGAATCAGGCGTCGAGAGCTTGC
>JBATTM010000234.1:0-2339 GCA_049670545.1 Polyangiales bacterium | reverse complement strand
CGCAACGACAGCGATCGGATCGACACAGATTCGGGCCTCTGGAACTGGCGGGAGCGCTAGTTGTGCGGGCTGCGCGGCGAGGTCGTGGTGCGCGACGCTGCCTTCGCCGTGCTTGGGCTCGGGCTTGGCTGGCCGCGGTCGGTCGTCCTCATGGTGCGCATGGTGGTGGGCTTCCTCGTGGTCGTTCCCATCGTGAGCGTGCCCACCGTGGGCGTGCTCGCCGAGGGTGTCGTGGAACATCACGTGCGCCAGTGGCAGCACCTCGAACCCGAAGAGCCACATGGCTACGGCTACGAGTGCCGAGATGGGCGCGGTGCGTCTGCCGGAAAGGGACAAGCGCGTAGACTACGAGAGACTGGTTTCCGCCGTCAAGCCGGTCCAGACGTCGGCTACCCACCCGAAACTGGCTTGCTGCCTGCGACTTCCTCTACAGTCAGCCGATCTCGTGTCGTTCGCGGGGGAGGGGGATTGCAATGGAGAGGCTATGGTCGTGGAACGAGGTGTTGAACCTCATCCTCATTGTCGGCGTGCTGGTCGTGTCGACGTCGGCGTCTCGCGTGCTCGCCCAAGACGACGCGATCCCGGATAGTGTCGCGACTGACGTGGCTGGCAGCGAGACGAAATCAGCTGGCGAGGCGACCTTCGCCGAACCCCCTGCGACAGATGATGGCGGGGAAGCTGAGGAGGTCGAAAGCGGGCCGACGGCCGACATTCATTTCAGCTTGAACGCTGGCGGATCGATCAACACCGGCAACACGCAGTCGTGGAACCTGAACGCCGGCGGTGACTTCGAGCTCTCGAAGGACCCGCATCGATTCACCATGGGCGCGCTGTTCAATTTCGGTCGGGCACGCCCAACTCCCTCTGATCCCGCCACTACGTACGACACCGTGTCGAAGCAGCTCTTCTTCAATTCCCGATACGACTTCTTCTTCACCGAGAAGGACGCTGTCTGGGCGTCTCTTGGCTATCGGTGGGATCCGCTCGCCGGCTTCAAGGCGCAGCTGCTCGCCAACTTCGGCTATCTGCGCGCCTTCATCAAGACCGACAAGCACTACTTCGCCGGTCGTGTGGGCTACAGCTACACGTTTGAGAACTATCAGACACCGCCCTCCACGTTGGTGGGGAACTCGAACATTCATGGCTTGCTCGCGGCGCTCGACTACGAGAACCGACTCAATGAGCATGTCGAGTTTCTCTCGAGCATCGTCACGATCTACAACCTCAATACGATCGACGCCCAAATGGCCAATCCGTTTGAGGACATTCGCATCTACTTCACGGCCGCGCTTCTCTCGAAATTGACCGACAAACTGGCGTTCGAGGCGAGGTTTTTGCTGCTGTACGATCGAATCCCGCCGGGGCCTGACCTCGTGAAGACAGACACGACGACAATCTTCAGTCTCGTGTACACCCTTCGCTGATCCGGCGGGTTTTGCGCTGCCCTACGAACTGGTAGTCTCCGGCCGTGCGGACGAGATGGTTTCATGTGGCATGGGTGGTTTTTTTCGCAGGCTGCAGTGAAGGTGCTTCACAGCCGGACGCCGACGTCGTCTTCCTCGTAGACTTCGAACAATCGTCGCATCGCGTCGGACGCTTGATTGGGTGGAACATCGGCGCCGGTAGCCGCTACTCGCCCGAAGGCGGCGCGCGGCATCCCGAATGGCGGACCGCCGAAACCATCGAAGCCCTTCGTCGGCTTTCGAGCGTCCGCCCCGCAAACGGGGACCGGCCTGTGGTGCGCTTCAGCGGATTGCAGATCGACGGTGCGGTCGGTCTCGATGGCTACCATTTCTTCGATTTCGCCGATCCTCAGAGCACGCCCACTGCAGCCGACAACGTCGCGCCTTTCGAGTACATGGCGATGATCGACGAGATCGACGCCGATCCGCTCATCATGCTCAACTTCGGCTCCGGCACCGCGAGCGAGGCTGCGACGTACGCGCGCCACCTCGTCGCGACGGATCCACAAGATCCATTTGTCGCCGCGCGCGCATTTTGGGGGAACGACGAACCCTGGGCAGTCACCTTGTATGAGGTGGGCAACGAGGTGTTTCTCCCATTCAATACCGGCTACTCGGCGACAGGTGACTACAGCTACGCGAACCCCGACGCCCAAAACGGTGGCGACCCCAACTGGTCAGGCCGGCCTTCATCGTCGCCTGACGACTATGCGGATCGAGCGATGGAATACGTGGATGCGGTGCTCGCGGTTCAGCCGTCGGCCCGTTTCTACATTCCCCTCACGCAGTCGAACTGGCAGAGCTGGGGGGGCCCTGCGCAGTCGCTGCCCTTCCTGCGCGACTTGCTGGAAAGGCCCGAGGTCGTTGGCGTCGTGA
>JBATTM010000233.1:0-10166 GCA_049670545.1 Polyangiales bacterium | reverse complement strand
CTCGACTGCGTGGCCGGCGTGCGTGGCGATGCGACGAAGAGCGAGCTGGTCCGTAGTGCTGCGGCAATCGCGCTAGCCGCAGACGGCCGCGTCCGCGCGCCCGAGGAAGCTGCCGTCAAAGAGATCTCACGCGTGCTCGGCCTCTAGAGATCTAGTCGTCCGCCTCGGGAGACTGCACCGGGGTGTCGTCGAGCTCGATACGGTAGAGAGGCGAAGGGGGGCCGCCTGAGCCGACTTCGTCCGGGGGCTCCGCGGGATAGGAAGTGACGTAGACGAAACCGTCGGGCGCCTGACCCCACGCGGTCGGAAAGTCCAAATGCGCCAAGTGCCAGCTGTCGCCTAGGGCATCGATCTCGGCTGCCCGCATGAATCCGACGTATGCATCGCCGAAGACGACGACGTCGTTCCACATCCCTTCGTAGGGGTCGTCGTCGTTGGGTTGGTAGATCCATCCGACGTACACAGAGCGCTTGTTCGTCGCATTCGCATCGAGGTCATCGCGCACGAACATCTCGCTATTGCTTCGCCCGTACGAGATCGGCGGGTCGTCGTAGAGCGCGCAGTCTGGTGCGGTGTCCCGCGCGTCTTCACTGCAAAGACCCTCGACATCGGGCCAGCCGAAGTTCTCCCCAACCGTGCTGATCACGTTGACCTCCTCGAAGAGGTCGAGGCCCACGTCGCCGAAGAACCACCGGCCTTCGTGATAGCGCCCTTTCCACGGCGATCGAATACCAATTGCGAATACTGCGGGGTCGGCGTCGCCGGAATAGCGTGGCGCGCCTTCGGGAATCGTGTAGCCCCCAACGCCTTCCTCCTTGGACGGGAGGATCCGAATCAACGCTCCGAGAATGTCGGATGGGTCTTGGGCGGGCTCGAAGAGACCTTTGTCCCCAACCAGCACCCACATCACCCCGTCTTCCTCGAAACCAAGCGAGCTGATGTTGTGCCAACGCGGCGCCGACGATCGGACCCGAAGATCGAGGATCAAGACTTCACTCGCTTCGATTTCCGAGAATGTGCTTCCAAGCGTGTAGCGACGCAGCTGCACATGGTTCTTCGCGATGTTCGTCGCGATGTAGAAGAAGCGGTTGCTGTCGAAGTCGGGGTCGATCGCCAAGCCGAGCTGCCCAGCATCGAACTCGGTGTAGACGTCGTCGAAGCGTCCGGAGAGCAGCGACGCGGCACCGTCCTGGTCGAGGCGTGCGAGTTCGAGTTTTCCGTAGAGGCCAATGGCGAGAAACTCGCCGGAATCGCCTGGCAGAAACGCGAAATCCGTCACGTAGTCGAGGGTCGTGTCGAAGGGGACTTGCTCGAACTCGACCTGGAGCACGCCTGGGGGGATGACGGGCGGGGGCCGGTCACTACTACAGGCCGCGAGGAGGAGTAAGAAAAGGCTAGCGGCGCGAATCTTCATAGCTCTTCGATCCATTCTCTGAGTATGGGCTCCGCAAGCGGATCGGTTTCATCGACGCCGATTGGGGGCATGTCTTTGAAGGGCCCGCGATAGCTGGGTTTCGGGGCCTCCACGACGGTCACGAACAAAACGCTCTCCTCGGGGACTCCCGGTACGACGCGGATTCCAGCCCCGGTTTCGGATTCGGTCGGTTGATCGACCGTGCTCGCGACCGCGTCCCCCGGATACAAACTAAACGACGAGTTGATCGAATCGCCGCCATTGTGGCAACTGGTGCAATTCCCGATGAAGTAGCTGAACGCTGCCGTCTCCGCCGCGGTTCGTCCTTCCGCCGTCAACCGAGTGGGGGAACTCGAGAACACACCGGAGGCGGCCAAGGCCTCGCTGGCTTGCCATGGGTCGATGCCGAGCACGGGAGCACCCGCGACCGCCTCGTGCGTCTCGTGACACGTCCGGCAGTCGAGCCGCCCCGGAAGTGTGTGCGAGCGCTCCCCGCCGCCCAGCACCAAGGGGACCTCCCCCCAATTGCCCTCCAGCCGCGTCGCGTCCATCGCGTCATCGGACCACTGGTAGAGCGCATAGTCCCATCCGTCATCCGTCAGAAAAATCAGCCGGGTTTCGACTGGCGCGCCCTCGTACACGAACGTTTTCGCGATGAGCGTCCCCTCTGGGAACTCCCAGTCACGGCTGCCAACGCCGTCGATGGAAACGCCCTCGGGGACGTAGAGGTGGCGCTCCTTGGCGAGGCCATTGCTGTACAGCGGATGATTGGGCTCGTACGTGATCAAGTCGTCGTAGACCTCTCGCGTCGCCATCTCGGTGTAGAGCCCAACCCCGGACAGCAATGTGGGCGGGGAATCTTCCGAGGTCGTGAGCCATCGAGTCCCCGTCGCTTCGCCCGAGTCGTCACCACATGCGCTGAGCGCCATAGCAATGCAGACGAGAGCCAACCCGTTCCTTAAACTAAGCAGTGAACCATCCTCCCGAGCGATATTTATGCCAGGAAGGGGTCCCTCGCAAACGAGATCTTCTCGAGGCGGCTATGATCAATCGCAGAAGGCATCGTAGTGCGGGACCGGCGGGCTCTCCCTCGCACGCTCCACCCAGCGTATGACGGAGGGATGTCGCCACATCTGGTGCTCCCAAGCGGCCTCGACGCCATCGAGCCCAATGCCATAGGTACGGAACCGACTGAGGACCGGCATGTACATGCAGTCGGCGATCGAGAAATCGCCGAAGAGATAGGGCCCATGCGATGTCGAAAGGGAGGCACGCCAGATGTCGCGGACTCGCGCGATCTCGGACGCAACGCCTTCGCCCGCCGTGAACGCCTGGGCCCGGCCGCGACAGTTCATGGGCATCTCGTTCCGCACGTGCGAAAACGACGTACTCATTTCGGCGCTGACCGCACGTGCGCGAGCCCGCAGCTGGGAATCCCGCGGCCAGAGCTTCGCCGCCGGAAACTGCTCGGCCACGTACTCACAGATCGCAAGCGACTCGTGGACGCTGAGGCTTCCGTCGACGAGGATGGGAACTTTCCCCGCCCCCGAGAACTGCAGGATTTTGTCGCGGTAGTCGGGATCCACGAATAATGCAATCTCGTGCGTCTTGAAGTTGGCCCCTGCGTGATCGAGCGCGAGCCAGGGTCGGAGGGACCACGAAGAGTAGTTCAGAGGGCCGATGACCAATCGCATGGTAGTGAGGACTAACACCAGTTGGGGCCCGTCGCATCGTGGTGCCTCGCGCATTCTTCACGCCTGCGGACACGCCGAGCGCATCGATTGCGTGTATTGGAGGGCTCCATGGTAGAAGTCGTTGGCGTTTTTCGTCGGCCGGCGGCACGGCCCTTGCTTCAGGAAAACGGGCAAACCCAAGTGATAAGGTGACCTGATGACGCACTACGAGATGCCGGTGACAGAATACATGACCTCCCCTGTGGAAACGGTACCGATCGGCACGAGCCTGATCCAAGCCAACGAGGCATTCGCTGGGGACGGCATCTCTGCGCTCGGCGTGGTCGATGCGAACGGCCAGCTCAAGGGGGTGGTCTCGAGAACCGACATCCTCCACGCCGCGGTGTACACGCACGGTCAGGCGTTCCGAATCCCTGACCGACCGGTCGAAGAGATCATGCAGTCGCCTGCGATCGAAGTGCCTCCGAGCGCGCATCTCGCGGTGGCGGCAAAGGCGATGCTCAAGAATCGCATCCACCGCGTGTTCGTCACGAGAGACGGAAAGCCCGAAGGCGTGGTGTCGACAAGAGATCTGATGCGCGCGGTGCGCGAGAAGCGGGTCAAAACCCCGATTGGCGAGATCGCGACGACGTCGGTGGTCAAAGTCCGTGCAGAAGATCCGATCGCGCTCGCGGTGGACCGCCTCGACGCGTCGAACAAGCAAAGTCTGGTCGTGGTCGAGGGGAACTTCCCCGTGGGGATCTTCGACCAGGCATCGGCTCTCGAGGCGAGACAACTCCCCCCGGAGACCCCTGTAGAACACGTCATGAACGTCCGGATCCTGATTCTGCCGTCAGGCATGGGAATCAGCCGCGCGGCTGCCCAAGCCTTGGCGATGAATGTCCGAAGAATCCTGATCGAAGACGCCATGGGCGTTTCCGGAATCGTGGGCGGGTTGGATTTCGCGAGGCTGATGGGATAGGCAGCCAGGGCCACCCGCGGTAAGCCTACTCTTGCCGCGCGCGATCCATGCCCGACCACGCTCCACACCCAAGTACAGCCCGAATCACCGAACACCGGCCTGGACCCGGTCGGTTCGTCACGACGTTGGTCCTCGAAGACCTCGAGGGGGTACGGGGTGTCTGGCATTCGCGACGTAACCGCAAAGGGCTCGACGCAGAGCCTCACCACGCGATCGGGCGCACACCGCCGCGCCGTTATCTCCCGTTCGAACCAGAACGCATCACCTGGTGGGTCGGGGTGTCGTTCATGCTGGGGGCTGCCCTCTTCGCAACGGGATCGGCGGCGATGTGGCGGCACCTCGCGTTCGAGGCGATCAGCCCGTGGATCCTCTTCGTCGGGTCGATCTTCTTCACGACCGCGGCCTACCTGCAGGTCTACGAGGTGGTCAACGAGCCAGACCCCGAGTCACGTATTCGGCCGAGAGCGGTATGGATGCGGCTCGAGCCAGCGAAGATCGGATGGTGGGCTTCGATCGTGCAATTCGCCGGAACGCTTCTTTTCAACGTCAACACGTTCGCGGCGACCCGGGTTCTGTCTAGAGCGGAGCAAGAGGCCTGGTCCTGGACCCCGAACGCGATTGGATCGATGTTCTTCTTGATCGCGAGCTACCTCGCCTACGCCGAGGTGTGCCGTGGTTGGGCCGGCGTTCAGCCGAAGAACATCTCTTGGTGGATCGTCGTCATCAACATGCTCGGTTCGATTGCGTTCGGGGTCTCGGCGGTCGCGTCATTCGTCCTCCCTGATGGCGCGGCGTGGAGCGCATCGCTGGCCAACCTGTTCACATGCCTCGGCGCTGTGTGTTTCTTTGCTGCGGCGTACTTGCTCTTGCCGGAGATGACGGCCCACGCCTCACCTGAGCCGTGACAGCACCGGGGCGCTGGACTTCGCGGAGATCGCCAGGGACTATTGGCACTTCGAGGAGGAACAGAGCGGTATGGTCACAAAGCAGCGAAATCTGAACGAGCTTGCGGGTAGCGATAGGGTCTTCTCCCCGGTGTATGGCCGCCGCGCGATGTCCGAGCCGATCCCGAAGTTCGAGCTGCCGTCTGGGGAGCTCGACCCGGACGTGGCGTACAACCTGATTCACGACGAGCTCATGCTCGACGGAAACGCACGCCTCAACTTGGCGACGTTCGTGACCACCTGGATGGAGCCCCAGGCCGAGAAGCTCATGGCCGAGTGTTTCTCGAAGAACATGATCGACAAGGACGAGTACCCGTTCACGGCCGCCATCGAGGAGCGTTGTATCAACATCGTGACGCGACTCTTTCACGCTCCCGAGACAGGAGTCGGCGCCTCGGCGATCGGCTCATCGGAAGCGGTCATGCTCGCGGGCATGGCACTCAAGTGGCGTTGGCGACAACGAATGGAGGCCAAGGGCAAACCTGCCGACAAACCCAACATCGTCATGGGCAGCAACGTACAAGTCGTGTGGGAGAAGTTCGCACGCTACTGGGAGGTCGAACCCCGATACGTAAACATGACGACCGACCAGTACACCATGACCCCTCGTGGCGTCCTCGAGGCAATCGACGAGAACACGATAGGCGTCGTCCCGATCCTGGGTGTGACCTACACCGGGGATTACGAGCCGGTGGAGGAGATCCACGACGCCCTCGTCAAGCACAACGCCGATACCGGCCACGATATCCCGATGCACGTCGATGCGGCGAGTGGCGGGTTCGTCGCACCCTTCCTTCAACCCGAACTGAAATGGGACTTTCGCCTTCCACTCGTCAAATCGATCAACGCGTCGGGCCACAAGTATGGGCTCGTCTATCCGGGGGTGGGCTGGGTAGCGTGGCGCTCCCACGAAGAGCTCCCCAAGGAGCTGATCTTTCACGTCAACTATCTCGGCGGAGACATGCCGACCTTCACCCTCAATTTCTCGCGACCCGGAAACCAGATCGTCGCGCAGTACTACAACTTCATTCGCCTCGGTCGTGAAGGCTATACGCGTGTGCTCGAACAGATGCGCGACACCGCAACCTATCTCTCATCCGAGATCCAGAAACTCGGGCCATTTCGGTTGCTCACGCGAGGGGACACTATCCCGACGTTCGCGTTCACCCTCAACGAAGACGTCCCGTACACCGTATTCGACGTCTCCGATCAACTTCGGGTGTACGGCTGGCAAGTGCCGGCGTACACGATGCCCCCCAACGTCGAGGATCTCGCGGTCTTACGCATCGTGGTCCGCGAAGGGATGAGCCGCGACTTGGCCGACATGCTCCTCGCCAATCTGCGCGAGGTCATTGGAAAGCTCGAATCGCGTCCGGGCCTCTCATCCGCCCCAGACGCACATGCCGGAAAGGTCAACAAGCACTGCTGAACGCCGAGCCAGGGACGTCGTTCGAGACGCCCCGACCCAGGCTGTGGAGTGTGCCTGGGGACCCCGGAGACGCGCGGCCCGGATCAGTCGCGAAACGCTTCGAGTAGTGGAGAGACCGCAGTCCGGGCATCGTGGGAGGCCAACACCCTTCGTCGCCCCTCATGACCGAGCTCGGCCAGCCGTTCGGGGGAAGTCTCGAGAACCTGTTGCATGGCATCCACCAACGCGTCGACGGAGCCCGCGGGGACCAGCCATCCGCACGCGTCTGGTTGGACGAGCTCTGGAATTCCAGCGATGTATGTCGTCAGCGCCGGACGCCCGAGGGCAAGCGCCTCCATGATCACGACGGGTAGCCCTTCGGCGAAGCTCGGAAGCACCAATGCCCGGGCAGCTGAGAGGTGGCGCCGCACTTCGTCGTTCGATGCCCAACCCGTGATTCGCACACTGTCCTCGAGATCTCGATCGCGAATCAGCGCCTCGACCTCGGGGCGCATGTCGCCGTCACCCACCAACACGAGTTCGAACTCGCCACCGTCTTCGGCGACCTTGGCAGCGGCTTGCACCAACAGAAGCTGGCCCTTTTGCTCACACAGACGACCGACACAGACCAGCACGCGACTCTCCGCGGGAATGGGTGGAGGCTCGGTGTCGAGGTAAGATGGATCGACACCGCAGTGGACGATCTTGACCTTGGCCCAGTCGTCCAATGCACATAGCCGAAAGAGTTGGCTGCGACCGAAACTACTGATGGCCACGACAAACGCGGCGTCCTCGATCTTCTCGGCCAGACTCAAGGCCCATGGTTTGTCGAACTCCTCCGGCCCATGCACCGTGAAACTGTAAGGGGGACCGCCGAGGATCCGGCAAAGGCGTGCGATCGCCGTGGGGTTGGTGCCGAAGTGGACGTGCACGTGCGCACAACGATCGCGCTCCAGCAGCCGCAACAGCGTGCATGCTATCGCGAGATAGGCCACGTTTCGAAGGAGCCCGCGGTCCGAACGAAGCCCCATCCTCACGGAGGCGCGGAGCGCGCGAGAAAATCGAATCGGTCGCGTGATCAGCACGGATAGGACTGTCGACAAGAGCGACATGTACCCACCCTCGAGGATCACCTTCGTGCGTTCACGCTCGGCGATGTCGCCACGGTCGACGAGCTCTTCGGAGCATCGACGCACCGAGTACCGCTCGATCTCGACGCCCTGCGCCTCGAGCGCGGCGATCTCTCGCCGGATGAAGGTGTGGCTGATCGCCGGATACTGATTTGTGAAATAGGCAACCTTCATCAGCGCACGAACCCTGAACTGAATAGCAGACCGCCGCACCCGTGTGCCAAGTCAATCCTACTTTCGACGAAGCTCTGCCGCCGCGCGGCGTCGGATACTCTCGTCTTCATTCGAGGCTGCGGCCTTCGCAAGCGTCTCCCACGCCTTGGGTGTCGAAATACTGCCGAGGGCACGAATCGTGGCCATCGAGACCCGACGATCGCCCGCGCGGAGTGCGTTCGCCAGTGGATCCACAGCCGCGTCGTGACCGGGCGTGCCGAGGGCGAGCGCTGCCTCGGACGCGGTGACCGGATCCGCGCTCTGGAGCCAATCGATGAGAACTCGGGTGACGGGCGGGCTCTGGTGTGCTCGACATGCGCGAATGACGACGACTCGATCGGGCCCCTCGGTGGTCTCTAGCAGGTGCACCCACTCGGAGGCGGCCGACACGAGCGACCGGCGCTGCAGCTCACTCAAGAGCCCTACCCTCACCCCGATCGAGGTCTTTGAATCGCCAAGTACCTTCTTCAGTTTTGGTACGTCTTGGCGCGTCACCAGAGGCTCATCGGGAGCGAGTACGAGGTCATGAAGCGCGGATTCAGCAAGCCTCGCGTCACGCGACACCAGCATCGTCACGGTCACACGACGGAGTGCGCGCGACCGTTCAGGAGGGGACAGATGGTACGCAGCAAGATACGCCTTGGCCGCACGGATCGTGGCGGCCCCCGATTTCGCGTCGAGAATGTAGGCGTCGTCGTGTTCTTGCTCCGAGACCCACCGAATCGGCCCCGATGCACCGAGATCCCTGAGCTCGCGAGTCTCCGAGATTCGACGGAGGAAGAGGAGTGCGTGTTGGCCAGGCTCGTACTGGGCGACGCCGTGGCCATGTTGCGCAACGAGGAGGTCCCCGGAAATCGGTGGCCCCTTCAAGACTTCGAGCACCTCGACGTGCATGACCGCACGCTGAGACTCCTTCCCGTTCTCATCGACGATGACTCGCTCTATTCCTATGGGTGCGGCAACGACCACGAGATCAGCTGTCGTCAGGAGGACCCGCAAGCTTCGGGTCGATACGGCGAGGTGGGCAAGCGCTGGCGGCGGAAGAAGTCCCAAAAACGCGACGAGGAGCGCAGCCCAACCTCGCGATCGCTTCGTTGACATCGATGCCTTCAATGAAGGTCTTGGATGATCTCGAGAATGGCGGCGGACACGTCGATGTCGACCTGCTGACCTACGTTGTTCTGGAAGACCGTGCCGCAGTCGATCGGCTGGATCGGGCATTCCTCCCCGTTGTCCTGAAACAGGTACGGAAAGCACACCTGGCAGCTCTCATCGAACTTGTCAGCGGGCACCTGGTAGCCGATCTGGTCGTTCCCGAGGCCGACGATGAACGTGTGCTCGGCGCCGACCATGCCGTCTCTGTAAACTTCCCCGCGTTGCGGATCGAGCTCCGTCGGAACGACCGCAAGACTCGCATCGCCGATCCTGATGGCAGCGACTTCGGTTTGGACGTCCTCACCCGTGACCTGCGGAATGGTGTCGAACGGCGGCGGGAGGGGGGTTCCCTCGGAGTCGTCGGGCTCGCCGTCGGTGTAGAGAGTGCGACGACCCAACACACCAAGAGCACCGGCGAACCGGAAGAACGAATTGTCGAGCCGAATCGGGAGCGGCGTCGTGTGTCGATAAGCGATCGCGGGCGCGTCGTCGCCTGCCTCGTCGGCATCGATCGCTTCGATCACGCGCTCGGCAAGCTGGGTGCCATGCACCTCCGCGAACCGAAAGCTTCGACGCTCGGCGGGCATGCTCGTCTCGGGATCCATCACATCGATGTCGAGGGGCCCGTTGAGCACGCCGAGGTCACCGCTGACCCAAACCGCGACACCACCGTACTCTTCCTCGAGGCGGACCCTCGCATAGTGCGGGAAGTCTGACGTGACCATCGTGTTGTCGGAACCGAGGCTTTCCGGATGACTCGCGAAGTTGACGAGCGTGGCAAACACCTCGTACCCATCGTCGCCGTCAGGCTCGCGCTTCGTGACCTGCATCACGGCGAGACGCGGGTCGACGAAACGTCCCTCTGTCGCTGGGGCGAGTTCTTCATCCCCCTCGAGGACTTTGCCATCCGCGACGCCGAATCCGTCGTCTTCCTCGTCGAGGCCGAGGCTGAGGCCTTCCGAGTCCGTCGTGACGGTGCGAAGCCGTGCGTCCTCCAAGCTGGCAGCGGCCTCGTCAATGCAATCGGCAACCGTTTCGTTGATGTAGTCGAGGTACCCGAAATCCACCCCCGATTGGAACTGCGAGGGGCCCCAAAGCCCCATGGTGTCCGGGCCCTCGTGTTGGTGCGTGCTCGACACGACGGTGTAGTCGATCCCGCTTTCCGGGGAGATCATCGCACGCAGTGTCTGGGTCTCGTTCTGGAAGTACCCGATCAGATCGACCGACACGATGGCAATGCGCCCGCC
>JBATTM010000232.1:0-2447 GCA_049670545.1 Polyangiales bacterium | reverse complement strand
GCCTTGAAGATGGGTCCGCTGTGCAATTCGTCGCACGCGAGGCACGCGTTCAGGCTTCCGTCGGCCATCGTGTTGTCGGTGGGAAGGTTTGCCGTGCAGAGGCCCAGGCACTCGGAGCGCGTGTTGTCGATGTTGAAGCCCCAGATTTGTGCGCACGCATCTGTGAAGCCGAGACCTTTGAGGCAGCTCCATTGAGTCTCGTCGCCAAAGGCCCCGAGAAGACCGCATTGGCGCCCGGCCTGACCGAGATCTCTTTCCTCGATGTATACCGCGAGGTCTTGAAACGAGGAGCAGGCGCCGCATGCGCCTCGATGGGTCACTTGACCGCCCGCGGCGAGGGCATCGCTCTCGCTCGAGAAAGTCTCGAGGCGGTAGGCACGTGCCTGCGCGCTCGAGTCGACCGGGATCGCAGTGCAGTACGCCGGTGCCTCGGACGCGGCCCACGAAGGATCCGCGTAAGGATCAGCCGGCAGCACGGCCGGGGGGTTCACGAGCCTCCAACTCTGCAGCGCATGGATGTCGTACTCGTCGTATACGGCTTCTGAGAATACATACTGACCACACATGCACGAGGGCGCGCATTGCCCACCGCTTCTCACATGCTCCTCGGCGGTGCAAAAGAGTGTGGCGCAGGCTTTGTTGGCCTCGCTCACATGGCCCGGAGACCCCTTCTCGGCCCCTCGCCACCAACCGCACCCGGTCAACCCCAGCAAGCTCGTGGCGATCACGCTCATGACGAAGGTCTGTGCGTTTCTCATCGTCGGCTCCTCCGCATGATGCGCTTGACTGCGACGTCGGTCGGCTCGGTCTCCCCAGGGCTCGGGGGATTGTGTGTGACCCTGTACGCTCGAAACGCCACGATTCGATCGTCGTCATCGCCGGTTCGCTCATGATATCGGTAGATCCAGTCGCCGAGCCCCGACCGATAGGCACGAGACTCCCCGATCCGCATGACGTAGTCGCACCAGTAGTAGTTTTGCCCAAGGCGGGGAGGCAACTCGCGTAGCGAAGGGTCGGCGTATCGCGACGCCACTTCGTTCAGGGGATCGACGTGCCGCCCATCCTCAGTCACGGCGTCCACGACCACCCACGAGTCGCCTCGAGGGGCGTCCTTCGCGAACATCGCCCACCCTTGATAGAGGCGAAACGTCATCATCGATGCCTTGACCCACGCGGGTTGCGTCACGCGCAGAACGCGGGGCACCGCCCCGTTCTCGACCAGCACCTGGGAAGTCGCCACGAGGAAGAGGAACGCCAAGGCCAGACCCGACACCCATCGCCATGGCGAGCGTGACGGCGCAGGCATTCGATCGGGCGGAAGCAACGTCAGCGCCTCGACCACGGGGGCCTTCTCTCCCCGCCAGGCGCGGAACTTGGTGCGCAGCCATTCCCAGTCCTCCGTGCTGATCAAGAGCGTCAAGAACGTGATCATCACGAACGAGAACAACCCGACGTTGGCGACCGCCGCGATTCCGAGGTGCAAGCTCAGTCCCGCGAGGATCGCCAATCGTCGAGTCCACGGGCGGCCCCAGGGCGAGAGAATGAGCCAAGGCAGCGCGTACTCGAGCGCGAGGGAGACGTAGGTCAGGCCCTGAAACACGAGGAGCGGGAGGTTCTCGCGCATGTGATAGCCGAACCACGTGACCAGACGTTCCTGATGGGCAAGCCAGTAGACGGCAGTGCCATCCTTCCACGTGTCACCGGTCTTCTGAACCCCATTGAAATAGTAGATGGTCGCTAGCTGCAGAAGCACGACGAGAAACGCCCACGAGACATGGGGAGACGCGATGGGGGGCTTGCCGGCCTTCTCGCGACGGCGCGCGTCGATCGAGAACGCAGCGCCGAGCGGAAGGAACGCTGTCCACAGCACCAAATGAGAGAACACGAAGTCGCCACCGTTGGCGACCATGTCGGTGCGAACGTGGAGCGACACCAAACACAGCCAGCTCAAGACGTGAACGACGCGTGTGAAGACCCCAAAGAGAAAGCACAGGTACACGAAGGCGAAAAGAACGAAAACGACGCGCACCCACACGAGGGAGTCGACGTAGAAGAGCAACGAGTACCCGTAGGTTCGGAATGGGCGCGCGGCGAGCAAGGCGTTCGGCAGGACTCCTTGGTCGGTGTACCAAATGGCGAGCTCCGTACTGCGCTTGGCGAGATCGAAGAGCAGCAGGAGGCCAATCGCGATGCGGGCGAAGCCGAGAGTGCGAACATCGACCTGCAAGAATGTGTCGCGAAGAAGCTTCCTCGTGGTCTGAAATCGCTCTCTCAACGTTGCTCCGGGGGGGACGATACCCGTGCCCCGCGAGGCGGTGTAGCCATTGGGGAGGCGAAGCACAAGAACCGGCGCGCCTGGGCGAATGAATTGCGTCCGGTCGGGGGAAAGCCAGGACCGACCCCCGAACGTCTACATGTCGCCGTAAGCATGCTGGAGAAGCGAGAGC
>JBATTM010000231.1:0-28809 GCA_049670545.1 Polyangiales bacterium | reverse complement strand
CCGCCGCCCCGTCTCCCTACGCGCGGTACAGGAAAAATAATTCTGGCGACGCTTCTTCCCGAAAAAGGGGACAGTCCCCCGTCTCCCCACGCACGTCCAGCAAGCGCAATTCGACGCGCCGTATGTCTCACGGTAGTGGGTTTGATAGGGACGGGTTCGATGCGGTCATGTGGCGGCATGGCGAGTGCCAACCCGTAAACGAGCAACCACTTCGGGTTGGTCGCGAGCGATGAGGCGAGGCTTGCGTTGGCAGACGCCCCAAGTGCACCGGCCAACCTCTGCAAGCCGAGCCGTCCGCCACATGGCCGTGTCGGACCCGACCCGATTGCCCCAGTTGATCCGGGTCGCAAGCCGAGCCGTCCGCCACATGATTGCGTCGAGCCCGACCCGATTGCCCCAGTTGATCCGGCCCCGAGCCGTCCGCCACATGGCCGCGTCGAGCCCGACCCGATCGCCCCAGTAGATCCGTCATATGTAGTTTCCGCGCTCGGTCTGGTACAGTCCGCGCCCTATGCCGAGCCTCAAGTGGATCGTCTCTCAGGGGCGACCCCGCGTGTTCGCGATCTACAAGCGTGTGACGTCGATTGGGCGGGCGGGTGCGAACGATGTCGCGGTCGATTCGGAGTCCCTCGCCGAGCACCATGCCCAAGTCGTATTCGACGGTCGCGATTTCTCGCTCAATGGGGTCGACCCTGGCGCCCTGATTCTCGTCAACGGGAAGAAGAAGAAGAAGTCGAAGATCTTTCACAACGACAAGGTCACCCTTGGCGAGGTCGACATGGTGTTCTCGTTGTACGACGAAGGCTCGCCCCGCGATCACGGAGACGGGCAGGGGCAGAGCACAGAACTCTCCGGCATGATGAAACTCAGCGACTTCAATCGAAGGCTCCTCGAGATTCGCTCTTTGTCGGCGCAGATCGAGGCGTTGCTCGACGCGGTCATCGAGATCGTGCACGCCAACAAGGGGTTCATCATCTTGCTTCGCGATGGTGACCCAACCATCGCAGCCGCGCGCAACGTCGATCAGGAAACCATTCCCGACGCGGTGACGCAGCTTTCGGACAGCATCCTTCGGAAGTGCATTGATACCCGCCAGCCGTTGATCGTCAGCGATGCCGTCAATGACACGATGTTCCACTCGAGCGTCAGCGTGATGAACCTCCAGCTCAGTTCGGTGATGGTGGCGCCCCTGATCGCGCAAGGCCAGTTGCTCGGGCTGATCTACGTAGGAAACGACAATGTCGTGAATCTGTTCGAGCAGGCGAGCCTCGACATCCTGACCATCTTCGCGGGACAGGCTTCGTTGATCCTACAGAACGCGATCCTCCTAGACGAGCTGACGACCGACCGCGACCGCATGGCCGAGGAGCTCGAAGCGCAGCGCTTCGGTGACATCATTGGCAGTTGCCCGAGCCTCTTGCAGGTGTTCCGCAGAGTCGAGAAGGTCGCGGCAGCCGACATCAGCGTCTTGATCACCGGGGAGACCGGCACAGGCAAGGAGCTGATTGCACGCGAGCTGCACCGCCGTTCGAACCGTGCTGAGCAGTCGTTCGTCGTCGTCAACTGCGGGGCCATCCCCGAGAACCTGATGGAGTCCGAGCTCTTTGGGCACGTCCGAGGAGCGTTCACCGGCGCGGTCGCGACACGGCAAGGGAGTTTTCAAGCCGCCCACGGTGGAACGCTATTCCTCGACGAGATCGGCGAGATGCCCTTGTCGCTCCAGGTCAAGCTTCTTCGCGCGCTTCAGGAGCGTGAGGTTACGAAGGTCGGCGATACCAAACCGCAGTCGGTGGACATCCGGGTGCTCGCAGCGACCAATCGAGACCTCGAAACGTCGATTCAAGAAGGGACGTTCCGAGAAGACCTCTACTATCGACTCAACGTCGTCAACATCCACCTGCCTCCGCTTCGCGAGCGCGGAGACGACATCATCATCCTCGCGAAGTTTTTGCTCAAGAAGTACGCCGCGGAGTTTGACGCCGT
The DNA here is from genome assembly GCA_049670545.1 of Polyangiales bacterium. GTDB lineage: Bacteria > Myxococcota_A > Polyangia > Polyangiales > Houyiibacteriaceae > SG8-38. Next base: position 26,826 of record JBATTM010000231.1, on the reverse strand, counting down.
GGTGAAGGGGTTTACGCCCAAGGGGCTTGCGGCCCTTCGCGACTACGGCTGGCCCGGGAACGTGCGACAGCTCGAGAACCGCATCAAGAAGGCGATCGTGCTGGCTGACAAGACCCTGATCGGCGTCGAGGATCTCGACCTCGGGGACGACCAACGCCGGCCTGTGATCCCGCTCACACAAGCGCGGGAAGATTTCACCCGGGAGTACATTCTCGAGATCCTCGAGCGAAACGGTGGCAATCGGACGAAGACCGCCCGCGACCTCGGTGTCGACCCCCGCACGATCTTTCGGTACCTCGAGCGGGAGCCGAATGCGCCCGATCCGCCCGGGGGAGCCGAGGGCTGACATTTGTGTCATAGAAGATCCAAGGTCTTCGCGGAATAACCCCGAAAACCCGAGTGTTTCCGGCGCTGGAGCCCCGGCATGCCCCTTGCTTCTAATTCCCGATGGATGTGTTTGCTTATGTTATGTGGGTCGATCGGCCTGCCGGACTCGGGGTGCGTCACGACCGATCGGATCGAGTTTCAACTCGAGGAGTCGTTCCCGCCCTCGATCGTGAGCGCCGCGGACGCGGACTATCCGCTGAACCAGATTGGCGCCCTCAATCTCGACGACCCCGTCGAAGCGCCAGAGGCCCTTCTACAAACCGTCGTTCGTGACCCGAACTTCGACGAGACCCTAGAGTATCGAATCTTTCTCGACTCTTTCGAACCGCCGCCGGCGGTCGAGAGGCCCATTCAAGAGGGTACGATCGGGCCGAGCGGCTTCCTCGATCGCTTTCCGGTGTTCGCGATTCCTTTCACGAGGCTCGAGGCCGGCCAATGCCACAAGATTGAACTCGTGGTGGTTGGCACTTTCGCGAGTGGATCGGTGGAGCCAAGGCGTCCTGTCATTCCCGGCGACTTCGACCAAGTCACATGGTGGATCCGCGTTACCGATGCGGACGAACCCTTGGCCACGGAGTGCCAGTGATAATCGTCCGAACCCACGGGATGGGGTCTCCTCGGGTGGCGGCCTTGTGTATTCTGGGTGGCTTCCTCGCGAGCTGCGGTTTTGGAGACGACCAGAACGCCGGCCTCGCACCGGACAACGGCTGCTTTGACGCAACCGACTGCACGGAAGGGGTGTGCGAGCTTGGGGCATGCGTCGACGCTTCCGAGGCGCGCGTCGGGATTCTGGTCGAAGTCCTTCGGGCGCCTTCCGATACGGAGCGCGCCACCCCCGCAAGTTGGGCGTACGAGGTCGATGCCTTTTCAGGTTCTCGGTCACGCGATCTCACCTTGCCCGCCACACGTCCGGTCGTTGGCACCATTCGGTGGAAGGATATTCCGGTGTCCGCAAGTGTCCGGTTCACGAGGCGAGCCTCGGGGTCGTTCGCGTCGCTTGCCGCGCCCTCTGTAATCGTCGATACCTTTCGTGAACCGTCCTCGACGGCTGGCGCAGGAGTTGCGGACTACGAGGTCGCACTCGTGCCCGGTGAGACGTATGACGTAGTCGTTCTTCCGACGAGCGATCCGCTCGACGATCTGGCAGCGGAGAACGCGCTCCCCGCCCTTCAGGCGCTTCCTCCAATTCATGCGACGATCAACGTGAACGAGGCGAGCGCCTCGGAACCGTTTCGCTTCGACCTGACGTACCCAGAAGCACTCGCCGAAGAGTGCGGGGCCGAGGAATTCGTTGGCTGCAGCCTGGCCGGAACGATCCTGAGTTTCGATGGCGCCGCCTTGGGGCCCGCCTCCGGTCTTCGGGTCAGGGCCATCGAGAAGCAATCGGGGCGAGTAGTTTCGTCAATTGGCATCACCGATGAAGCTGGCGACTTTGTGATTCGGGTCAGTGCGGACGCATCTCCGTACGTCATACGCGTCACGTCGACCGCCGGTAGCGGCGACCCCTTTCCCTCCATTTCTATCGATCCCGAACTAGCTTTCACCGAACCCCCCCTCGAGCGGCGTGTCGTGGTTCCCCGCCTCGACACCGTAGGACTTAGTGGCCTCGTCCAAGACCGCGTTGGCGTTCCTGTCGCCGCCGCTGCTCTACGGTTCGAATCCACAGAAATCTTCGAAGACTCCTCGTTGGGGCTCGAAGGCTCGTACGGAGCTTCGGTCTCGACCGCGCAAGACGGCCGCTTCAACCTTCAGCTATTTCCTGGAGTCTATGACGTGGTGGTGACTCCGCCGGACGATGCCGACAGAGCGTGGGCCCCAGCTGCCGCGACCGTCGCTATCTTCGGTGGCGTGAGCTTGGATGCCAAGATAGTGCTCGGTTCGCAGGTGAGGCTCTCGGGGTCGTGCGTGACGTTCACCGGCGAACCCGCGAGCGGCGTGACGATTGCAGCCCGCGCGGGCGACGATTTGGGGGGACTTCAGCGCTCCGATGAGACCGTGTCCCTCCCGAACGGAGAGTATCAGATGTGGGTCGACTCTGGCGTCTATGATCTAGTTGTCAAGATTGCCGACTCGACGGGCTTTGCGTGGCTTCTCAACCCAAGTTTCTCAGTCGACGTCGGAGGCGATTCCCGTGTAAAGAGTTGGCAGTTTCCGCCGCCTGTGGTGATACGAGGTGTGGTTCGCGGTGCGAGCGACGAGGTCGTCGCGCAAGCACCGATTCGCGCGTATCTCGTCATCGGAGAGGAAAACCGACGCGCCGTACAGATTGCGGAAACGATCAGCGGCGAGGATGGGAACTACCAGCTGCTCATCTCGCCGACCCTCGACGGACTATGAACAGAAGCATGAGCGCGACCGCGGACAGCCATCCCGGCCAATCGCCAAGCTGTGTGTACATGGTGTCGGCGCTCATCATCTTCACGGTGTAGCGAAGGTTCTCCCGGGTCATCACTCCGGTCTGCGCGACGATTCGTCCGAGCGGATCGACGATGGCGCTGATGCCGCTGTTGGTGGAGCGCACCAAGAATCGACGATGCTCGATTGCCCGAAACTGGGCGAGCACCAGATGAATCCAAGGTTCCTGCGTGTCCCCGAACCAGGCGTCGTTGGTGATGTTGATCAACAGGTGGGGCTCGCCCTCGCGAACCATGTCCCGTGTGAACCCGGGCAGCACGTCTTCGTAGCAAACCGGCGTCGCGATGCGCCAGCCCTCCAACTCGAGTGGACGAACGTGGCTTCCCGGCGTGAGTCGGCCGCTGTTCGGCGACAGGTCGTAGAGCCACGGGAAGGTCTCGCCGAACGGCAGGTACTCGCCAAACATCAGCAAGTACGTCTTGTCGTAGGAAGCGTACACTTGGCCTTCGGCGTCCATCAGAAACGCCGTGTTGTAGTACTGCGTCCGGTCACGCCCGAACTCGCGCGCGAGCCCTCCGAACAAGATCGGGGTGCGGACTTCACCGCGAATGAAGTCTCCTGAGAAGGGGAGCTTTCGCGGAACAGAGCGCAGGTAGGCCGATTCGGGCCAAATGAGCAAGTCGAGCTCCCCCTCGCGTTCGAGTTCGAGACTCTGTTCGAGGTGTCGACGATGTCCCTCCTCCATCTCGGAGCGCTTGGCGAAAATCCCCATGTTGACCTGCACGAGGCCGACCCGAAGAGGAGGGGCGCTTTGGATCGTCGCCTCGATCTGGGGGATCCGGACCCAGCCGTAGATCACCGTGAGGGCGACCGCCACGACGGCAAACGCCCACGAGATCCGGGGGGCATCGCGGACGCCGCGAACCCAACGCACAGATTCGAAGATGGCGAGATTCAGCAGCACGCCGACGCATGTAACCAGGAGGGGTCCGCCGAGGTCGGCGATCTGCACGAGGAGCGGCTGTTGGGCGAAACTGTTCGCGAGGTACACGGGAAAGAGCTTCGGGTAGAGCCACTCGAGTGCGAGCCACGCAGGCAATGCAGCGACGGTCACCGACCAACCGCGACGTCGGAGCGCGTGGTACACCAGCCCGTAGACGGCGTACTGGCCTCCGATGAACACAGAAAAGGCGAGCCAGAAGAAGAGGCTCGCCACCCAACCGTACCCGGAAAACACATCGAAAAACGGAACGAGCCAGTGGTACCCGCCTGCGATCATGACGGTGCCGTACACGAGGCTCACCGCGAATGCCGTGCGCCAACTTCGATCCCGAACGGCCTCGAGCGCGATCCACAGCGGCACCAGTGACACGAGCGCCAGGGGCCACACCCCGAAACCCGCCCAACCGAGAAAATAGAGGACACCCCCGATTGCCGCCCAGGCGTAGGCCTTTGCGAGACTCACGAAGTCTTCACCAGGACTTGCTCGGTCGCTTGACGGACGACGCGAAGAAGCTGGTCGAGGTCGGCGCTGTCGATGTTGAGCGGGGGCACCACGTAGATCGTATTGCCGAGTGGGCGGAGATGCGCGCCGAGCGAGAGGGCGGCCTCGGAGATCGCCCAGCCCACACTACCCATGTATCCGAGTTCACCGACGTCGAACGCTGCGCACATCCCGCGCGCCCTTGGGTGACGCACGCCTGGGATCGACACCATGGCCTCGATCGCGCGTGCGAGTCGTTGCGCCTTCGGCACGGCTTCGACGAGGATTCGCTCGTCTCGGTAGATCGCAAGCACTTCGAGGGCGAGCGCGGCGCCGAGTGGGTTCGCGAAGAACGTGTGCCCATGCATGAGTGCGCGATCCTTGCCGCCGCGAAACCCGTCGTAGATGCGGTCGGTCGCCAGCGTTGCCGACAAGGGAAGCACGCCTCCGGTCAGCCCTTTGGCGGTACAAAGAAGATCAGGCGAGATGCCTGCGTGGTCACAGGCCCACATCGACCCTGTGCGACCGAAGCCTGTGAACACCTCGTCCGCGATGAGGAAGGTATCGGCACGATCGACGGCCTCTCGAAGCCTCGTGAGGAGTGCGGGCGGGTACATTCGCATCCCGGCGGCGCCCTGGACGATCGGTTCGACGATGACGCCCGCGATGAGATCCCCATCCCGCTCGAGACGCTTGACGAGATCGTCGAACACGGGCCCCCATTCGTGGTCGACCGCGTCGACGGGGCGAATCGCCTCGAACATCAAAGGTCGAAACACGCCGCTGAACGCGTCGACCGCGCCCACGCTCATCGCCCCGATCGTGTCTCCGTGGTAGCCGCCCGGCAGCGTTAGGAACCGCGTACGATTCTCGCGGCCGTTCTGCTGCCAGTACTGGAACGCGATCTTCAAGGCGACCTCGACCGAGGTCGACCCATTGTCGCTGAAGAACACCCGGCTAAGCCCAGCAGGCGCCACCGCCGCGAGCTCAGCCGCGAGCCTCACGCCGGGCTCGTGCGTCGCGCCACCAAACGTACAGTGCATCAGTCGCTCGGCCTGTGCGGCAAGGGCACGACGCAAGCGCGGATGACGATGCCCGAGGTTGTTGCACCACCAAGACCCACTCGCATCGAGCACCCTTTCACCGCTCGGCGACGTCAACCAAGGCCCGTCCGCATGGTCGACGATGAACAGGGGCCGACTCTCATGATCCTCACTCGAGGTGTACGGCCGCCAAAGGTACTTTCGATCGAGCGCCAACAGCTCGTCGTTCGAAAGGGACATCGCGCAAACTGTGAGACACCGCCCCCGCGGGCGCCACCCGACAGTGCCAGTGCCAGTGCCAGTGTCAGTGTCAGTGTCAGTGCCAGCGCCAGTGCCAGCGTCTTCGAGTGCGGCGTCCTGGGTGCCTGTCAGCGTGATGTCGGCCGTGGTGGAATCAGGCGTCAGATCACGCTCCGCAATCCGTCGAAGCGTGTCGAGCATCTCGAGCGTCACGAGATTGCGCACGTTGTTCCCGTATCGAAGCCCCTTCTCGGTGAACTGACAGGCCGAGCGCACGCCGCCCTGTCCGAGAACGTTTGGATGAACGCCGTCGCGCGCGAGCCCTTTTCGCGGCAACGCTTTCATCGCGGCGTAGTAGTCGATGTACGGCAGGTTCCAATGAAGGGCGACCGCCTGCGTGATCGCATTGAACCGCTGGATCCATCGATCTTTGGTCTTGCTCCGACGCGGCGATGCCGACCCGAGCACAGGAACGACCCCCAGCGCTGCAAGCTCTTCGACGAGATACACCAGTCTTCGTGCATAAATGCGCTCGTTCTGGTTCTGCGCATCGTTCGCGCCGAAGAGCACGAGGGCCCATTGCGCATCGCTGGCATCGATCTCTTGCCGGAAATTGGCCGGGCGCCCACCTAGCGCATAGCGCAGGTTCCAACTCACACCGGCAGCACGGCTCTGGCGCGTGAACGCGTTTCGGCGACCCGTATCAAAGAAGTCGATCGTCTCTTGGAGCTCGGGTCGACCAGCCAGATCGACATACGGCGAAGCAAGACAGTGGAGAAATGCTCTGCTCTCCACGCTCGACCCGCCCATCTTGGCGAACACGTCATCTCGAAGCGCATCGTTCGAGCCTCGAATCTCGCGAACGTTCGCATCGACGTCATCCGAGATGGCCGCCGACTCTGCCGAAGCGTCAGCGCACAGCCACCCAAGCGCGACGAACAGCAGCGCTGCGTTCCTCATTGCAGCGTGCTCGCGGGCACGAAGTACAGGCGACTGGGCCCCGTCACCCGCCCTCTGTAGTAGTTGTCGGTGAGTAGGACGACCGATCCATCGTCGTTCCACACGACCCCTTCGAAGTTCGGAAGCGGTCGAATGGACTTCGAGAGATCGGCGGCGACTTCGGGTTCGATCAACGCTTCGCTCGGTTCATGCGTCAGCCGAAATCGAAGCAGCCGGGCCACACCAAAGTGGCGTTCGACCGCGAGCGCGACGATCTCTCCGTCGATGACGCGACAACCCACTGCCGAAAGCTTGCCCGTATCGGTCGTGAGCGCGATCCGACGGGTGGTCCAGGTACCTGTTTCGAGATCGAGCATGGCGACGGGCGCCTGACGCCGTCCGTCCCGCTCATCCACGAGCTCGGTCGCCAGGATCACATGGCCATCTACGTGACAAAGACCCTCGATGCCATGGTTAACTGACGCGACCAGACCCCAACGCGCGTACACGAAGTCTTCGCGCCGATGCAGCTGAAAACGACGACCCTCGAGGAACCCCTCGAGTAGCACGTCGGTCGCACGGCCTGCTTGCTGTGTCTCCGTCCCCACGAGGAATCGGGTTTCCGCGACCCACGCCAGGGCCTCGAGGTCGGTGCCGTCCGGCGTCCCCGAGATTGCATAGATCCGGGTGTGAAATGTGTCTGGTTCGATGCGGACGATCGCAGTGCCGTGGTCAGAAACCGCCCACAACGCCCCGCTCGCGTCGCGGGTCAAGCCCGACAGGCCGGTCGCCCGTGTATCGAGGTCGATGATCGGTCCAGGCGCCGTCGGTGCCGCCACAGGACGCGGTGTGCACGACGACGCACACGCCACCCACATGACGAAGACCGCACCGACCCAGACGTGCACGCTAGGTGACCGCTTCGAGGACCGCAGCCGCACCGAGGCCACCGGCCGCGCAGATCCCGAGCAGTGCCGTCTCGTGCTCGCCCTTCGCAAGCTCGTTTGCCATGGTGGTCACCATCCGGGCGCCCGTCGCCGCGAACGGGTGGCCGATTGAAATCGAGCCTCCGTACAAATTGAAGTTCGCGTCGTCGATCTCGCCGACGGCTTTGCTCTTGCCAAGCCGCACCTCCGCAAATGCTTTGCTGCCAAGGGCCTTGGTCACGGACAATACCTGCGCAGCGAACGCTTCGTGCATGTCGACGATTCCCGCGTCCTTCAGATCCATCCCCGCACGGTCCAATGCCTTGGGCATGGCGAGCGCCGGCCCGATCAGCAATTGGTCGGCCGGATCCACCCCCACGTACGCCCAGCTGCGTATCGCCGCCAACGGCGTGTACCCGAGCGCTTTGGCCTTGGCTTCGCTCATCACCAAGACCGCAGCCGCTCCGTCGGTGAGCGGAGATGCGTTGCCGGCGGTCACGGTTCCATCACTCGCGAAGACCGGCCGCAGCCGGGACAGCTTCTCGAAACTCGTGTCACCGCGAACGATGTTGTCGGTGTAGACGGGGCCCTCGGGGCAATCGACGGCTGCAACCTCGTCGTCGAATCGGCCTGAGGCGATTGCCTGCGCGGCGTTGTGGTGAGACCGGGCGGCGAAGTGATCCTGTGCCTCTCGGGTGACTCCATTACGTCGTGCCATGTCCTCGGCAGACTCACCCATGACCTGACCCGTCGTGCGTTCTGCGATCTTGGGCATCTTGGGCAACACGTCCGTGATCGGCATCATCTGCGCCAACACGGCAAGATAGTCCGACGGCGATGAGGCCTTTCCAAATGCCAGCGGCGCAAGCGCATGCACCGCCTTCTGCGGCAAGTTGAGTGGGGCGTTGCTGGTCGAATCGGAGCCGCCGGCGATCACCACGTCGGCTTCGCCACGTTCGATCGCCGCCGCCGCAAGTGTCACAGCTTGGAGCCCCGTCGCGCAGGCGCGCGTACACGTCATTCCTTCGACACTCGCTGGAAGCCGAAGGTCGAGTGCGACCTCGCGGGCGATGTTGGGGGCGAGACTGGGAAAGATTACGCCCCCCCAAACGATGCTGTCGATCTCCTCGTGCGGGAGCTCAGTACGCTCGAGCAAGGCGCGGACGGCAGCGTCCGCAAGATCGATCGAGTCGAGCTTGAGGAACTTGCCGAATGCTTTCACGAAGGGCGTGCGCGCTCCATGCACGATCACCGCGCGCTGCTTCTTGCCCCAACCGTTCTTCTTCTTTGCCATTCGTCATGCTCCTACGAGTGCGCCACCACAGACGCGGACTGTTTCCCCCGACAAACCGGCAGCCCCGGGTGTCGAAAGGAACGTGATCACTTGCCCGACGTCGACGGGCTTTCCACCTTGGCCGACCGCGCTCAGTCGCCTTGCGCCTTCACGAATCGCGACAGGCATTGCGGTCGTCAGCCGCGTCTCGATGAACCCGGGCGCGATCGCGTTGGCCGTGATGCCCTTCTTCGCCACCTGAGGGGCGAGCGCCCGAATGAATCCTACGATGCCAGCCTTGCTTGCCGAGTAGTTGGTCTGGCCTCGGTTGCCGGCGATCCCCGACACGGACGAGAGACAGATCACACGGCCACCCGTGCGAATGAGATTCTCGGCAAGAAGGGTTTCGGTGATCCGAACGACGGCCCCGAGATTGATGTCGACGGCCATGTCCCACGCGTCGGGTTTCATGCGCGCGAGCGTCTTGTCGCGCGTCACACCAGCGTTGTGCACGACGATGTCGACACCGCCGAATCGTTCACGGAGCTCGTTCACGATACGCGCCGGGGCATCGTCGTCTGTGATGTCGACCAAGAGTACCGAACCCCCAACCCGACGAGCCACCTCGCTGCAGGGTCCATCGTCGGCCGGTCGATCCAGGCATACGACGTGCGCCCCTTCGGCAGCCATGAGCTCGGCGGTCGCTTCGCCGATCCCGCGGGCAGCGCCCGTGACGAGAGCTACCTTGCCCTCGAGCGGTTGAGTCTCCGGGGCGTCCTCGCCCTTCGCGAGATTCGTGAGATGAAAAGGTTGGCACGTGACAAATGCAGAACGTGGCGACAACAAGAACCGGAGGAGCGCGTCGAGGCGACCTTCGGCACCTTGCTCGACGAACACACTGTTCGCCGTGGAGCCATTGGCCCCCACCTCCTTGGCGACGCTGCGAGTGAATCCCTCGAGCCCCGCACGTGCAGCCGCGTGGGCGGGCTTCTTGGTATCCGTAGCAGGGCGGCCGACGATCACGATCCTACCGGACCGATTCAACCGTCGGATCCAAGGATGAAACACGTCGTAGAGTTCCCGAAGCGCGGACGGTGAGCCGAGCTTGGTGCCGTCAAACACGATGGCATCGATTCGTTCGCCCTCGGGGGCATCGCCGGGTTCGACGCGAGTCGCAGGCCGTGCCCACGCTTCGCCCGGTGCTGCCCATGGGGCCAAGGCCGCGTCCGAGTCACCTACGACCAGCGGATTGGCGCCCGCCTTGGTCAGAATCTGCGCCAACTCACTCTGAAGCGCGCCGCGCCCCCCAACCAGCACACGCTGGTTCTCGAGTGGGCGTTCTTCATAGGGCCCTTTCGCGCGTGCGAGTCGCTCGGGAACCGGAATCGGAAGCCCGAGGGTCTTGATGAGTCGTCGCGCCTGCTCATTGTCGAGCAACAGATCGGTCATGAAGCTTCGCTCCTTACTGAATACGTCCCCACCAAATAGGCGGGGCCGCCGGGTGCGTCCCCGACGAACACGTTGTCGTCCTCAATGTATAGGCCCACCTTCGCAGGAAGCACGAGCGGGCGCGTGAACTTCACGTCGATGACGGCAAGTCGGCTGATGTCACCCGCGAATAGGCTCTGGTTCAGCCCCTCGATCGCGCGTGCCATCGTGGAGAAGCCGTGCAGGATCACGTTGCGAAATCCGGCGGCACGCGCAGCGGGCGGGATCCAGTGAATTGGATTGAAGTCGCCGGTCAATTTCGCAAACTCGAGCCCTGCCTTCGCGCCAATGCTCCAACGAGCGAGCTCCTTCGCTTGGACGGGCACGCGTGGTCGCTCGTCCTTAGCTTTCGATTTGCTCTTGTCACCCCCGCCGAGGGGCACGATCCCGTACACATGGGAGACCACCGCTTCGGGGTGCCGCGGCGTGCCGGTAACCGCGCGTTGATGGACGACGGCCCGTCGACCGTTGTCGTCGATTCCCTCCAACCTAACCGAGGCCTGAAAAGACTCCCCAAGAGGAAGCGGCGCGTTGATCTCCAGCCGGCATCCACCATTGAGTACCCGCTGTATCGGGTACTGAATCCCCTCGAGACCCCTCGACTGAAGGGGAAAGATCCACTGAGGAAACAAGTGCGCAGGAACCTGGCGCCGGTAGTTGTTCGGGTCGCCGCCGACGTGCCGCACGTAGTCGCGGACCAGGTCCTCGGGCCGTGGCGCGATCGTCGCGGCAACCTGGGGACCAGGAATCTCGGCGGGGGGGCGATTGGGGCGCCCCGAGCTTCTCGCTGCGACCCACGCGGCGCGGGCGATCGCGCCGAGCACGGGCCCCTGATGGAGGATGTAACGCGTGGGTACCGCCATGTCGATTCTCCCGGATGAATCGGTCAGGAGGAAGGCCGACCGACAGAGCGCAGCGGTCTACCATTGGGCCGAGAACCGCGCAAACGACGCGGGCGCTGCTAGGCTTCGAACCATGAACAACCCGCTGATCCAACTCGGTTTCACCATCCCATTCGACCAGATCGAAGCGGCACACGTCGAACCCGCGATCGACACGCTGTTGGCGGGATCGACGGATGCGATCGAGGACATCGTCAGGACAGAGACGCCGACCTACGCCAACACCATGCGCGCACTCGAGGACGCTACCGAACCGTTGGAACTCGCGATGACCGTGATCGGACACCTCGAGAGCGTCGCCACATCCGATGCACTGCGCGCCGCTTACAACGCGGTGCGACCGAAGACGAGCGCCTTCTGGTCACAACTCGCGATGAACGAAGAACTCTACCAATCGGTGCGTGCGTTCGCAGAGACCGAAGAGGCGAAGAGCCTCGCCCCGACCGAGGCCCGTTTTCTCGAGAAGACCCTCGACGACTTTCGACGTCACGGGGCGGAGCTCAGCCAGGACGACAAAACGAAGCTCCAAGAGATTGAAGTGGAGCTCACCACGCTCACAACGAGCTTCTCGCAGAACGTCCTCGACGAAACCAATGCGTTCGAGCTGATCATCACAGACGAAGAAAGGCTTCGGGGCCTTCCGGAGAGTGCCAAGGCGGCGGCCGCCGAGAACGCGCAGGGAAAGGACATCGCGGGTTGGCGCTTCACGCTCCAGGCTCCGAGCCTGATCCCGGTGCTGACATACCTCGACGATGCGGCGATCCGCGAGCAGGTCTGGCGCGCATACAACACGCGGGCGAGCCGTGGAGAGCGCGACAACCGACCGATCATCGAGCGCATCCTCGAGCTTCGCCGTGCCAAGGCGACGCTCCTTGGATACGCCGATTTCTCAGATCTGGTCACCGAGGACCGAATGGCGAAGACCGGTGACCGCGCCCAGTCTTTCGTCGAAGACCTTCGCGCGAAGACCGAAGACGCGTTCGAACGCGAGAACGCCGAGCTACTCGAATTTCGACGGGGCCTCGAAGGCAACGATGCCACTCCCCTGCAGTCGTGGGACCTCGCCTACTACGCCGAGAAGCAACGTCAGGCGAAATACGACTTCGACGAAGAGGAACTCCGCCCCTACTTCCCGCTCGATCGTGTGTTGCAGGGACTCTTCGCAACCGCCGAGGCCCTCTATCGAGTACGCATCGTCAGCCACGACGCGCCGGTCTGGGATGACGCGGTCCGAAGCTACGCGATCCAAGACGAGGACGGCACCATGGTCGCGGCCTTCTACGCAGATCTATTCCCGCGCGAGAACAAGCGCGGGGGTGCTTGGATGAACGGCCTGATCTCGGCACCCTACGAAGGCGGAGCTCAGGCTCCACACCTCGGTCTGTTCTGCGCCAACGTGAACCCGCCTGTCGGTGGGAAACCTGCCCTTCTCACGCACCGAGAGGTGGAGACCCTCTTTCACGAGTTCGGGCATCTGCTGCATCACTGCTTCAGCCGCGTGAGCGTACGTAGTTTGGCGGGTGCCAACGTCGCTTGGGATTTCGTCGAGCTGCCATCGCAGATCATGGAGAACTGGTGTTGGGAGCGGAGCGGACTCGACCTATTCGCCGCCCACCACGAAACCGGTGCAACGATCCCGGAAGATCTTTATGGGAAGATGGTCCGTGCGCGTACCTACCGTGCGGCCAACGCACAGATGCGCCAGCTTGGATTCGCCGCAGTCGACCTCGGGCTGCACCGCGACTACCCGGGGAACGGAGACGCGCTCGAGTTCGGGCGCGAGAACCTTCAACCGTATTCCGCCGCCGAGCTGCCGCGCGACTACGCCATGCTCGCGGGGTTCGGTCACATCTTCGCCCACCCCGTCGGGTACGCGGCCGGCTATTACAGCTACAAATGGGCGGAGGTCCTCGACGCCGACGCCTTCACCCGCTTCAAGAGGGAGGGGGTCATCAACCCAGCCGTCGGGGAGGCCTTCCGCGAAGCCATCTTGGCCAAGGGCAACAGCGAAGACGCAGCCAAGCTCTACGAACAATTCATGGGAAGGGGCCCGGCACTCGAACCCCTGCTCGAACGCGCTGGCCTTCGCTAGCGGGACGCGCTCTGCGGAGCCGCACCGGCGCGGGTGGCCTCGATGTCGACGGATACGGAGATGTCGTTCGCTACCTTGAGGCGGACGATCGAAGGAACCGACACATCGTGATCTTCGAGCACCGCGTTGAACTTCGCTTGGATACGAAGGGCATCCTTGCCATCGTCGGACGGAGTCCACTTCACCGTGCCGTTGGCGTTCACGACTTTGGTGACGCCGTGGGCGGTGAACTTCCCCTTCACCTTGACCTTGGTGTTCTTCTTGGGCTTGAGAGAATCGGCACCCGTGACTTCGACGATCTCGAATATGAGGTTGGGGTTTTTCTTGGCGTCGAGCCAACTGTCCCCTTGCAGGTGCTCGTCGCGAAGGTCGTTGCCGGTCTTCATCGCCACGACCGGTGACCGAAAAGTTCCACGGGTCGTCGACAAGTCGGCGGGGTCGAACACGAGAGTACCACTGACCTTGTCACTGGTGCCCTCCATCGTTTCGAGCGGTGCGTCCGATACAAAGGTGGCTTTCCCCTTCTTCACCTCGAACTTACTCGCGTCCGCTTCCGCGAAGGCCGACACGCCCATGCAAATCGTGAGAATTGATACCGCACTAATGGTCCGTCGAATCATGACCCTGTTCTCCCCGCTCGCGCGTCCCATCAGTGTAGGACGTCGGGTGTCCGACCGCTATTCAGGCCTGCACAACTATCGGGGCGGTCTCGAGGAACGTCCAGTTCTCATTGTCTCGCTCCGCACGCTGAAGTTCCCATTCATCGCGAAAAAGGGCCACTGGGCGCCCGTCCTGATCGAGGACCGCCATCGGAACCCGGCGCGCTTTGAGCTCCTGGCTCCCAGAAACCCCCTGCACCCATCGCGCGTACTGGTACGGCAGGAGGTCGAAAGTCACCCGTGCCCCGTACTCGTGCTCGAGGCGAAAGATCAGCACGTCGAACTGTAGCCGCCCCACAACCCCGCACACCGGATCCTTCTCACGCCCGGGTTCACTGAAAAGCTGCACCGTGCCTTCTTCTGATAGCTCGATGATTCCCTTTTTGAGCTGCTTGCGTTTCAACGGATCGAGAAGTTGTAGTCGGGCGAAGTGCTCGGGTGAAAACCGAGGCACCGCATCGAAACTCATCGGGCCTTGTGTCGACAACGTGTCGCCGATGCGAAATAGGCCTGGATCGTAGAGCCCGACGATGTCACCGGCGAACGCCTCGAGAACGCTCTCCCGTTCTTGAGCGAAGAACTGCTCCGCACGATTCAGGCGCACGGCCTTGCCAAGTCGGAAGTGGTGCACGCGCATGCCACCCTCGAAGCGCCCGGAGCAGATGCGGGCAAACGCGATACGATCCCGGTGCGACGGATCCATGTTGGCCTGTACCTTGAAGACGAACGCACTGAAGCGATCATCGGCGGGGTCGACACACACGTCGCCTGACGCTTGCCGAGGGCCAGGAGGTGGACAGAGGCCCTTGAAGCTCTTGAGGAACGGCTCGATCCCGAAGTTGGTCAGGGCACTCCCGAAAAACACCGGGGTGATCTCGCCCGCAAGAAAGCGCCCCTCGTCCCACTCTTCACCTGCGCCGTCGAGAAGCTCCACCTCCTCTCGAAGGGTCGCGGCGGGCTCCTCGCCAAGGAGTTCGTCGAGCTGTGGGTCGTCCAGGCCGGTGACCCGCATCTCGGCACGCTTCGCTTGACCCTCGGCCGAGCGCTCGAAAAGGAGCACGCGCTTGTTAATGCGATCGTAGACACCCTGAAAGAGATCGCCGCTTCCGATCGGCCACGTGAAAGGCACCGTGCTTACGCCCAGCACTTCTTCCACCTGACTCATCAGGAAGAACGCATCCCGTGCCGGCCGGTCCATCTTGTTGATGAACGTGACAACCGGCGTGTTTCGCAGCTTGCATACGTGGAAGAGCTTCCGCGTCTGCGGCTCCACACCCTTCGCGGCATCGAGGATCATGATCCCACAGTCCGCCGCCATCAGGGTGCGATACGTGTCCTCACTGAAATCGTTGTGGCCCGGGGTATCGAGTAGATTCCATCGCACGTCGTTGTACTCGAACTGCAGCACCGAGGTCGTCACGGAGATGCCTCGCTGCTTCTCGAGCGCCATCCAGTCGCTCACCGCGGAGCGTTTCGCTTTTCGCGACTTGACCGCACCCGCCGCATGGATCGCACCCCCGTAGAGAAGAAGCTTCTCGGTCAGCGTGGTCTTTCCTGCGTCCGGATGCGAGATGATCGCAAACGTTCGGCGGCGTTCGAAGTCGGTTTGCACCATGGCCCGGCGCCAAGATAGCCACTGTCGTCAGTTGCGCCAGTCTGCGAACGTGCTGAGATGTGCCTCCGCTCATGACTGCCCTGTTTTCCGACATCGAGCCCTACGATTCAGGTCACCTTCGCGTCGATGATCTGCACTCCGTCTACTATGAGCAGTGCGGCAATCCCAAAGGCAAAGCAGCCATCTTCGTGCATGGCGGCCCCGGGGGCGGCTCCCACCCGGTTCACCGACGTTTTTGGGACCCGGCCGTGTACCGAATCGTCCTCTTCGACCAGCGCGGCTGCGGCCGAAGCACACCCCATGCCGAGATCCAGAACAACACCACCTGGGACCTCATCGACGACATGGAGCGCATCCGGGCCCATCTCGACATCGATCGTTGGCAGCTTTTCGGGGGCTCTTGGGGAAGCACACTGTCACTGGCGTACGCACAACGGCACCCCGATCGCGTCACCGAACTCGTCCTTCGCGGTATCTTCCTGCTCCGCCAACGCGAGATCGACTGGTACTACCAAGAGGGCGCGAGCCGCATCTTTCCGGAAGCATGGCAACGGTATCTCGCCCCCATCCCGCCCGATGAACGCGGGGACATGGTGACCGCATACTACCAACGGCTGACGAGCCCCGATCACGACACGCGAATCGCCGCGGCCCGTGCATGGAGCATGTGGGAAGGCAGTACCAGCCGTCTCATCCCGGACTCGCAACCAATCGCGCGCACCGGTGAGGACCGATTCGCCGAGGCCTTCGCCCGGATCGAATGCCACTACTTCACCCACCGCGGTTTCTTCGATCACGACCAACAACTCCTGCACCAGATCGGGCGCATCCAGCACCTGCCCGGCGTGATCGTGCAAGGCCGCTATGACGTCGTGTGTCCTGCGGAAAGTGCCTTCCTTCTCCATCGTGCGTGGCCAAACAGCGTCCTTCACGTCGTTCCAGACGCGGGGCACTCGGCGCTCGAGCCCGGGATCACGTCACGACTCGTCGAGGCAACCCAAACGTTCGCCCGTTAGCGAGAGAACTTGCGGTACTTGATTCGGTGCGGGACCTCGGCATCCGTCCCGAGGCGGGCCTTCCGATCGGCCGCGTAGTCCGCGTACGATCCTTCGAACCATACGACCCGACTGTCGCCTTCGAAGGCGAGAATGTGGGTGCAGATCCGATCGAGATACCAGCGATCATGGCTGATGATCAGCGCGCACCCCGGAAACCCGAGAATCGCGTCTTCGAGCGATCGCAGGGTCTCGACGTCAATGTCGTTGGTGGGCTCGTCGAGAAGCAGCACGTTTCCACCACTCTTCAAGAGCTTTGCCAAATGAACTCGATTTCGCTCACCGCCCGAAAGATTCTTCACAGGCTTCTGCTGATCGCTTCCACGAAAGTTGAACCACCCAACGTACGCCCGCGACTTCACCGTCCCCGAGCCGAGGTCGATCTCGTCGGCGCCATCGGTGATCTCTTTGAACACGTTGTTGGCGT
This sequence comes from Polyangiales bacterium, assembly GCA_049670545.1. Classification (GTDB taxonomy): domain Bacteria; phylum Myxococcota_A; class Polyangia; order Polyangiales; family Houyiibacteriaceae; genus SG8-38. The sequence continues at coordinate 9,942 of JBATTM010000231.1, read as the reverse complement.
CGTCGAGACTGTCGCGGCTCTGGTCGACGTACGAAAGCTGAACGGTGTCCCCAATCGTCACCGCCCCGGCGTCCGGGGTCTCCTCACCGACTAGCATCCGAAAGAGGGTGGTCTTGCCGGCGCCGTTCGGCCCCACGATGCCGACGATCGCCCCGCGCGGCACGCGGAAGCTCAAGTCTTCGAACAGGAGCTTTTCGCCGTACGCCTTGGCGACCCCATCCACCTCGATAACCTGAGTACCGAGACGCGGCCCGGGCGGAATGCGAATCTCGTTCGGGTCGCGTTTCGTGTTTGCCGCATCCGCCACCAAGCTCTCGAATGCGGTGATGCGCGCCTTGCTCTTGGCCTGGCGGGCCTTGGGCGAAGAACGAACCCACTCGAGCTCGCGCGCGATCTTCCGTTTGCGCGCGCTGTCTTTCTTGTCTTCTTGGGCGAGCCGCTGGTCCTTCGCTTCGAGCCACTGGGAGTAGTTCCCTTCAAAGGGGTGCGCCGCCCCGCGATCGAGCTCGAGGATCCACTCGACGATCTCATCGAGAAAGTACCGATCATGCGTGACCAGAATCACGCAGCCCGGATACGCTTGGAGATGGCCCTGAAGCCAGGCGACCGACTCTGCATCCAGATGGTTCGTGGGTTCGTCCAGCAGCAAGAGTTCGGGCTTCTCGAGAAGCAATCGACACAGGGCGACACGCCTCTTCTCCCCACCGGACAGTGTCTTCGGATCTGCGTCGGCGGGAGGCAGCCGCAGCGCGTCCATGGCGATGTCGAGGGTGCTCTCGAGGCTCCATCCATCGACTGCGTCGATGCGATCTTGCATCGCGCCTTGACGCTCGAGGAGCTTGCTCATCTCCTCGTCGCTCATCGGCTCACCAAGCTTCATGCTCAGCTCGTTGAAATCGTCGAGAAGCTTTCGCACGGGGGCGACCCCGGCCTCAACCGCTTCTAGAACCGTCTTGGCATCGCCGAGGTCGGGTTCCTGCGGGAGGTAGCCAACCTTCGCGCCAGGTCGGAGCCAGGCCTCTCCCCCGAAGGTTTCGTCGAGCCCCGCCATGATGCGGAGCAACGACGACTTTCCAGTTCCGTTAACACCGATGACCCCTATCTTCGCGTTCGGAAAGAACGAAAGGTAGAGGTCTTCGATGATCTTTTTGTCCGGGGGATGGACTTTCGTCACCCCCTTCATCGTGTAGATGAATTCTGCCATGAACTAACGGGCGTGTCTTCGCCTCGTCAGCCCCATAGCAACGATGATCAGTGCGATCCAACCGAGAGACGCAGTTTGCATCGCCCCGACGTTGCACCCCTCCGCGGCGGTCGCATCGGCGCCCCCGCTGGACGGGCCGGAACCGTCCTGGGGGGTCGGCTCGGGCTCAGGCGGACGCGCCTCGAGATCGAGCTCCGGAATGTCGGTTTGAATCAAGCCGGAGAGCTTGTGGGTCAGCACGGTTCCGGTCGCGCCCTTGAGCATGGTATTCGGGGCCGCGAATGGCCTGGGCTCGGGCTTGCCAGGCGGCCCGCCCCACATGCCACGCATTGGGTTCTCGCAAGCGATCTCGCCCTCCCACGAATGAAGGATCGCATAGCGCCCCTGGAAGTTGTTGACGTTCGACGCCTCCGCACGACGTTCCCCGAGCTCGCCGTTTTGGTTCGGCATGCCGCGCCCGCCGATGATGGGACCCGCGGTGCGGAAGACGAGATCTTCATCGAGGCCGTTCTTGTCGTAGCGGTAGTGGAGCCGCGTCAGGACGAAGCCGTAGGGCCGAAAGGGATTGGGACGACGACGCTGTGGCACCACGCCCGGAATGTCGGAGTACGGGTCCGGCGTGGTGGGGACGATGACGTCTCCACCGAGTGTGCTGAGTTCTTGTGGCGTCAGCGGCGGTTCGGGGCACGGGTCGCAGCTGGTCGCGTCCCAGGAATACTCCGTGACCACAGCGCCAGGGTTCTTCTCGGTCGTCCGGTCGAACAACGCGTTGTAGAACGCGCCGAAATCCTTTCGGACGCTGTCGTCGACACGGATGTTCGTCGGAATCGATGCGTTCTTGTAGTTGGCTACCTCGTACCGCTGCCCTTTGGCAAGGATGTGCACGATCAAGTCCTGCGTACCGGCACTGTTGAGTAGTCCGAGACGAACCGGCAGCGTGAACGTGGGCGCGTCGTAGTGGAACCGCAGCGGTGACAGCACGGCCCGGCCATTCTCGAATTTCACTTTCTTCGCGTCGACTTTCGCCACGAAGAACTTCGTGTTGTTCTCGACATAGGGGCGCAACACCTTGTCGGCGCCTTTGGGAATGTTGTAGTCGTTCTTGCGAAGCCATTTGTCGAGGCCACCCGAATCTTTCGCGCTGAGAACGACGATGTCGTACTCCGCAACTTTGAACTGCGCCTCGATCGTCACCCCGAGATCCGATTCTTCGTCGGCCATCGACTTGTTGCGGCGCACTGCGCCGGCCGCCGCGGGCATCGCCATTTCAGCGACCACCATCGGTCGGCACGGGTCCTGCTCCCAGTACTCGACGAGGCGGGGCGCAGCGAGCTTATCGACTCTCGAAAAGATCTCTCGCGGGAGCGTCTTCACATTCTCTTCCTGAAGGACGACCGGGACCGGCACGATCATCGCGAAGTCCTCGGGTGGCCCTTGGTAGTTGTTCTGCATGGAGAGCACCGTTCGCGTGCCTTCTCGCATCATCACGACCATCGTGGCGTTGTTGTAGAGCGATGCGTCCGCCCCGCTCACGTAAAACCCGCAGAACGCGCGCGCCCCGGTGGTCCATGTCATCGCCGCACACAGGGCGACCGCTGCGATAGATTGCTTCATGTGTTTGCACCTCATGGGAGAGATAGACGCACGGAGGCCGATTCCGATCTAGCGATCCGCAGAAATCCTTCGTTTTCTTTGAACACGGCCACAAATTGCCGTAAAGCCGCGCAATGACCAAGGAAGTGAGTCCCGCGATCACGCCGCCCTGGGCTCTTCGATGTGTACTCGGCGGCTCCCTGATGGGCTTGGCCAACCTCGTCCCCGGAATCAGCGGGGGCACGATGCTGCTCGCAGCAGGGGTCTATCCGCGGTTCATCGAAGCACTCGCCGATCTCAGTAGCCTTCGCTTCAAGAAGAGCGCGATCGTCGTGCTCGGCTTGGTGGGCGCGGCCGCAGCGGTCGCGATCTTGCTCGGTGCGGGCCCCGTGAAAGACGCCGTCGTGGCGTATCGGTGGGCGATGTACAGCCTCTTCATTGGCTTGACGCTCGGAGGCGTCCCCGTGCTGTGGTCGATGGCGCGTCCACCTGCCCCGGGGTTCTGGGTCGGTGCCGGTTGTGGGCTCATTGCGATGGTCGCGCTTGCATGGTTTCAGCTCTCGGGTGGTGCGGACGGCCCACACCGGGAGGGGGCAGTGATGATGTTCATCGCGGGCGTCGCGGGTGCGAGCGCGATGATCCTTCCTGGCGTGAGCGGTGGGTATCTATTGCTCGTCCTTGGCGTCTATGTCCCGATCCTCGGTGGGATCGAAGCGTTCAAGGAAGCGATCAAGGCGAGTAGCATCGAGGCGATCGGTGAACCATTCATGAGCGTCGTGCTTCCGGTGGGCCTCGGAGTCGGCGTCGGGATCCTCGTGGTGAGCAACGTGGTCAAGCTGGTGCTCGACCGGTACGAGCAGCCGACACTCGGGGTCCTCATGGGGCTGCTCGTCGGTGCTGTGTTCGGCCTCTGGCCCTTTCAGGAAGGCGTGCCTCCCCAGATCGGAGAGGTGTTCAAGGGTCAGGTGCTCACCACAGAGAGGCTGGCTGAAATCACGCCAGACAAGTATCCGACTGCCTTCTATTCGCCAACGTTCACCGACGTGATGATCGCGTTTGGATTGATAGGGCTCGGCTATCTGATCACCACGCTCGTGGCCAGGGTCGGCGCAGCGTCAGAGCGCTGAGTCCTCAGTTACTCAACATATCGTCGCACTCGGCGCTTATGTACCCGAGGGCGACGAGCTGCCGGCAGAGCTCGGGTGTCATCTGCTGTTCCTCTTGGTCGAGCTTCTTCTGCGCTTTACCCACTTGAGTCGGAGCAAGCCAAGCGCCCCGATCCGAGGCTCCGAGGAACTGACCATGAAGGGTTCGAAGGTACCGCTGCGCGATTGGATTGTCGCGACCGTCGAGTTCCTTCTTCTCGCCAGGGTCGTTCTCGAGATCGAACATCACCTGAGAGAGGTTGCCGCGGATGATCATCTTCCAATCCCCGCCGCGAATGACCCGCCGGTGCTCCAAGAAGTCGCTGAAGGCCACATAAGGCCCCATCGGCCAATCCCCGCGCATGAAGCCCATCAGGCTGCGCCCCTCGAACTCCCTCGGAATCGCAACACCCGTCGCCTCGAGAACCGTCGGACCAATGTCCATCGTACTGACGACAGGTCCGACTCGCGCGCCAGCAGGGATGACCCCCGGCCAACGGAAGACGAGCGGAACGCCCAACAGCTCCTGGTACACCGAATGCCCATGCCCCCAAGATCCATGCTCCTGGAACTCCTCGCCGTGGTCTGAAGTGATGACGAAAACCGTGTCGTCTTCGAGACCGAGTTCGCGGAGCTTCGTGAGAAACTTCCCGAAGTGCTCGTCGTGGTAGCTGATCTCGCCGTCGTGTAGGGCCTCGATGCGCTCCTTGTCGCGCTTTGTGAACGCGTACTTCTTCGGGTTCTTCTTCGCGTCGTCGAGCATCAGATGCGTGCGTCGGTTCTTCACCTGCCCGTCGTAGGGCGCAGGGTCGTACATCTCTAGGTACTTCGCCGGAGGATCGTACGGCACGTGCGGGTCGATCGTTTGGATGTACGCGAAGAACCTTTCGTCCTTGTTCTTCTCGATCCATTTCGCCGCTTCGCCGAACACGTTAGACGCATTGGTGTTGCGCTGCTCCCGAATGTAGTTCGTGTAGTGGTCCCACCCCTGGTCAAAGCCGAACGCGTTCGAGACGTACCCGTTCGCGATGAAGCTCCCCGTCACGAAGCCCGCCTTGTCATAAGCCTCGCTCAGCATCAGCGCAGATCTCGGAAGCTTCGACGCATCCTGCTTCGTCCCGTGAGTCGCAGGATGGAGCGACGTGAGAACGCTCGCCACCGAAGGCTTGGTCCAGTTCTCCGGGGCTTGGGGACGCTCGAAAACCGTGCCCTTCTTCGCAAACGAATCGAGTGCCGGGGTCTTGACCCGGGTCTTGTCGTTGTAGATCGACAACTTGCTCGCACGCAGGGTGTCGATCAAAAGGACGACAACGTTTCGTGCTGGCGCGGCCGGTTTCGCGGCGTCTGACGCCGAATGCATCACCCGGATACCGCCGAGCGCGACGGGCGTCCCGCCGGCGTTCCGAAAGCGCATGCGGGTGACCTCTCCACGAAGCGGGGCCAACGAAATACGCTGGCCGGACCAAGCGTTGCCAAGTTGGAAGGGCTGTGTGGAGCCCTTCCGATCGCTTTCGAGGGCCACCTCGAGTCGACCCTTTCCGTCGCCCATGCTCGCCCCGTCGAATGCGAGGGATCCCCCCCCCTCGGGCACTTCGACGAACCAGTCGGCATGGGCGCCTGGTGCAAGGAGAACGCCGGGGCGCGTCACGCCAGCAACCTTCACCGGACCCAGAGTGATGCGCACAGGGGGTGCCGCGGTATCGACCGGCTCGAGTCGAATCCAATCGATGGCGAAGGACCGATTCTTACCGCGTACTTGACGGGTCTTGGTGGCGCGGAAGCGAATCGAATTTTCGCCCTCGATGACGTCTCCCTCTGGGATCGGTACCACGAGCTCGACGAAACCATCCGCCGGAGCGGCTCGGACTTCCTTCAACGTCTTGCCGTTGAGGTACGTGATCAGCGGCCCCGCCGCGTAGGCCTTGGCCCGTATCCGAAGTTGCATCGCGGGACCACGGGTCATAGGCAGGTAGAGCCGCGCGCTCTTCCCGAACGTCGAGACGCGATCCCCGTCGACTTGGAGCTCGCCCTGCCACCCGCTGTTCCAGTTGCCGAGGGTGTATTTCAAGCGTGCGGACGTGCCGAAATCGATGAGGAGGCCGGCTGGATCGTACACGTCAGCGAGGTGCAACAACGCCAGGAGATCCATGTAGGTCGCCTCGCCCTCGGTCCGCGCACGCGGCGCTACGTCCACATCGGCAGGCGGGTCCGCCTCGGCCGAGTCTGGATCCACGTGGGTCGCGGTCTGCCCGACGGTTGGTGGAGACTCCACGTCGGTCGACTTCCCCGCGGCCTCCGAACATGCGGTGACCAAAAAAAGATAAGCGAAAACGGCAGCCAAGCGGCTCTTCATGGGTAACCCCCTTGGGCGTTCGGCTACCACGGCGGGGGGGCGACGGCAACGGAGCCGTCTCGATTCCCCAGCGACCACGTTGTGCTACGCCTTGGGCGCAATGGACGGGAACGGCGAACCACCGGACTGGAGCACGAAGAAGAGTGCGAAGCTCTACCAGATCAAAGGCTGGGGCGAGCCCTACTTCCGCATCAATGACGCGGGCCATGTGGAGGTACGCCCCGACCCCACGGCAGACCGCGCAATCGACCTGTATGAGCTCGCGCGGCAGCTCGGGGAACGCGGCTTGGACCTCCCGCTACTCATTCGGTTCCCCAACATCCTGCAGGACCGCATTCGGCTTCTCAACCAGTGCTTCCAGAACGCGATCACCGAGTACGAGTACAAAGGAACGTATCGCGGCGTGTTTCCGATCAAGGTCAACCAGCAACGCCACCTCGTCGAAGAGATCGTCGAATCAGGTCGGCCATGGCGCTTCGGGCTCGAAGCGGGTTCGAAGCCAGAGCTTCTGATCGCGCTCGCGGCGATGGAAGACGAAGACGGCTTCATCATCTGCAACGGCTACAAAGATCTGGCGTACCTCGAAACGGCACTCGTGGCGCAGCGCTTCGACAACACCGTCGTCGTCGTGCTCGAACGAATCGAAGAGCTCGAGCTTGCGTTTCGCGCATCAGAGAAGCTCGGCATTCGCCCTTGCCTCGGTGTCCGCGCAAAGTTGAGCAGCAAAGGGATCGGCCGGTGGGCCGACTCCGCGGGTGACCGAGCGAAATTTGGGCTCACCATGTCCGAGATCGTGCAGGTAACCGAAGAGCTCGCGAAACGCGACATGCTCGACTGCCTCAAGCTTCTTCACTTCCATCTTGGCAGCCAAGTGTCGAGCATCATTCCGGTCAAGAACGCGATGCGAGAGGCTGCGCAGATCTACGTCGAACTCGTCAAGATGGGCTGTTCGATGGGGCTCCTCGACGTAGGAGGTGGACTCGCTGTCGACTACGATGGATCGAAGACCGACTTCCGTGGCTCGATGAACTACGATCTCCAAGAGTACGCCCACGACGTCGTGTTCGGAATCCACGAGGCCTGCGAGAAAGCCGATGTCGAGGCGCCGACGATCGTCAGCGAGAGCGGTCGCTCGATCGCCGCGTATCAATCGGTCTTGGTCTTCGATGCACTCGGCGTCGACGCTGTCGACTTCGACGACCCGGTCGCCCCCTCTCCCACCGACCATCGCATCCTGGATGAATTCTATGAGACTTGGAAGGGTGTGCAGCCAAAGAACGTCCAGGAATCTTGGCACGATGCACAACAGGCGCTCGAAGAGGCACGGAGCCTGTTCAAGTTTGGCTATCTCGGCATCCGCGAACTCGCACAGGCCGAACAGACCTTCTGGAGCTGTTGCGCACGGATCAGCGAGTGCATGAAACGGGTCAAGTACATTCCAGAGGAGCTGCGCGCCGTCGACGAGCTTCTCGGCGCCATCTACTACTGCAACTTCTCGCTCTTCCAGTCGGCCCCGGACATCTGGGCGATGGACCACCTCTTCCCGTTCATGCCCATTCACCGACTCGACGAGAGGCCTGATGTCCGTGCACGCCTCGCGGACCTCACCTGCGACTCCGACGGAATCGTCGATCACTTCATCGATACGGAAGAAGTGCAGCGTGGCCTCGACCTGCACGCCGTTAGACCGGGTGAACCCTACCTCCTCGGCATGTTCCTGGGCGGCGCCTATCAGGAGATTCTCGGCGACTTGCACAACCTCTTCGGGGACACAAACGCAGTACACGTACGACTCGAAGACTACGGCTACAGCGTCGCCAACGTGATCAAGGGCGACGCAATCGATGAAGTCCTTCGCTACCTGCAGTACGATCCCGAAGAGATGGTGGAGCAGGTCCGCAAGCAGGCGGAACGGGCATTGAACCAGGGCCGCATGACTTTGCCCCAACTGCGAACCTTCATGCGTCACTACGAGAAGAGTCTACGCGGGTACACGTACCTCAAGGGCGACGCTTAGCCGCCATGGTCGAGCGCTCTATGCTCGTCGTGACACCGACGTACAACGAGCGCGAGAATCTACTTCCTTTCTTGGAGGGTCTGTTTACGGTCGTACCGTCCGCCGACGTCCTCATCGTCGACGACAACTCCCCGGACGGCACCGGTGATCTCGCGGAGCGAGTTTCGAGGGAAGACGCCCGCGTCACCCTGATTCGGCGGCCGAAAAAGATGGGTCTCGCGACCGCCTACCTCAGAGCGTTTCGTCACGCGCTCGAGCACAGCTACGAGTTCATCTTCCAGATGGACACCGACCTCTCTCATGACGCCGAGTACCTGCCGACGTTTCTCGAGAAGCTCGAAGAAGGGGCGGACCTCGTTCTCGGCTCACGGAACGTCCCGGGTGGAGGCGTCGAAGGCTGGGGTGCGGGGCGCACGTTCTTGTCTCGCGGAGGAAGCCTCTATGCACGCACTATCCTCGGCATCGAAACCAAGGATCTGACGGGCGGCTATAAAGGGTTTCGGCGGCGGGTGCTCGAAGCCATCCCGCTCGATGACGTGCGCTCTGAGGGCTACTCGTTTCAGATTGAAATGACCTTCCGAGCCCTTCGACTCGGGTTTCGAATCGAGGAAGTGCCGATCGTGTTCGTCGATCGGCGGGCCGGGGCTAGCAAGATGTCTCGGAGGACTTTCGTGGAGGCGATTCGGATGGTGCCCACGCTCCGAGTCGCGGCCATGCGCGGAAAAATATAGGTTTCAGGACGATTTTCGACAGCCGTTCCCCGAGCCTCTACCTTGAAAGAGTGGATCGCGCCGAGTTTCAAGAAGCGCTGCTTCGGCAGATGGAACGAAAGACGCATTGGGCGTGGCCGGCATTCACGGGCGGTCTCGTCGCCAAGGACTTACTGCACCTCCACCTCGAGCAGGAGTGGGAGGTCTACGTACGAGACTTCCCAGTGCTGGTGGGTCGCGCGTACGTACAATGCCCGATCGCCGAAGTGCGCCGGGATCTGGCGGAGAACCTCTACGAAGAAGAAACGGGTGGAATCGCCGCGGGGAAACCTCATCCCGAACTGTTCCTCGAGTACCCTCGTGGCCTCGGTATGCATCTCGAGAGATTCGACCGCGTCACGATGCTCACGGCCTCTAGCCGCTACCGAGACTTCCTCGACGACGCCACGAACAACCGAGGATGGGCGGTCGCTGCGTCGATCGCGACACTGTTCATCGAGGGGACACCGTACGAGCGGCACGAGCTAGACGAAAGTGCCCCTGCACGACCACAGCCACCACTCGATCAACATCCACTCGTGAAGCACTATGGGCTACCACTCGAATGTCTCGCGCTCACGAAAGCACACCGCGCGGTCGAAGGCGAGCATCGAAAGGCCGCATGGACTGTCATGCTCGACCATGTTGCGGCCGATGATCGGCAACGCGTCGTACAAGCGATGGCACAAGCCGTGGAAGCTTGGCAGGCGTATCGTGACGACGTCGCGACGGCCTGTGGCGTGAGTCGTGAAACGCTGTCGCTCACGGCGTGAGCGGTGTCTCGAGCAGCCTCTTCTTCTGAACCTTTCCCATCGCGTTGCGCGGAAGTGAAGACACGACTCGAATCTCGCGCGGTCGTTTGTGTGGGGTCAAATGCGCGC
>JBATTM010000230.1:0-2640 GCA_049670545.1 Polyangiales bacterium | reverse complement strand
TCGTTCATATCGTGACGGTCCCTGAGCCGTTAGTCGTGCGTGAGACGATCGATTTGTATCGCGGCCTGCTCGCCCACGCGGAGTTGAACGTGGGTCACCTGTTCGTCAACCGGGTGCCACGCGCATGGCTCGGTGCGGAGACGGCTGGGCGCGTGCGCGCCCACCTCGAGGGGTTGTCCTTCGAGGAGGCCTCCGAGTCAGCGCTCGCGTGGGTCGACTACCTGCTCCGGCGCCGGGACACGGCGGAAAAGTGCATCCATGGCCTTCGCCATGACATCGAAATTCCGACGAGCTTTCACGAAGTGTCTCACTCGCCAAGTCCACAGCTGATCCACGAGATCTGCCAGCAGCTAGAAGGTCGGGTCCACGCGTGATCTCGATCGCGGAGGATCGCACCATCGTGTTCTGTGTCGGCGTCGGCGGCGTCGGCAAGACGACGTTCAGCGCCGGGCTAGCCCTGCGTGAAGCACTTGCAGGGCGTTCGGTCTTGGTGCTGACCGCTGATCCTGCGCGCCGCTTGGCGGACGCGCTCGGGATCGACGCGCTCTCGGATGAGCCATCTCGGATCTCACTGCCAGACGGGTCTGCGGGAGAACTTCATGCAGCAATGCTCGAGACCAAGGCGAGCGCCGACGCGATCATTCGACGCGCGACCGATGATGACGCCCGGGCGAAACGTGTCCTCGACAACAAGATCTACCAAGCCTTCTCGAACACCCTGGCCCGCTCTCACGCCTATGCTGCCATGGAACGTGTACACCAGGCGGTCCATGATCCCCAATACGACCTCGTCATCGTCGACACTCCACCTGCGCAGAGCGCGCTCGAGATTCTGGATGCACCCGCAAGACTCGTGCGATTTCTAGACCAGCGTGTGGTTCGCTGGTTCCTGAGCCCCTCGGACGACGCGCCAAGACTTCGCGGCGGCGCATTGACGAGACGTCTCCTCGCCACGATCGCGGGGGATTCCCTGCTGACCGCGCTCACCGGCTTCCTCTCGGAGATGGCCTTCCTGCGCGAGGGCTTCGCGGAGCGTGCGAGGGACGTTCGCGATCGAATGCGGTCTGCGGACACCGAGTTCGTGTTGGTGGCTTCCGCAGATGCGATGGGTGTGCAGGCGGCTCGCTCGGTCGCCGACGAAATCGGGCGCCGTGGATTTTCCCTTGGGCATGCCGTGTTCAACCGAGGATTCATTCCTGTTTCTACCCGAACGCAGGGAACACTCTCCTCGTACCCTGCTGAGATCGAAGAACACGCACCGACGTTGGTTGAGATGATTGCGTGGGCCCGCGCAGAACAAGCCCAGCGACGCGCGGCGGTCGTGGAGTTTCAGGACGAATACGCGCCGCCGGTGTGGGTCCTGCCCGAGTCGATGCGACCCCTTGGCGATATCACCGCGCTTTCCGCGTGGATTCGCGAAGCCTTGCCTGCGAAGGCCCTGGCGTAGCGCGCCCCTCCCACATCGTGTAATCCTTCGGCCAGCAAATGGACTACACGATCAAACACGACCTGAGCCCAGAGCTTGCGCACAAAGCCGCTCAGAAAGCCGCCGACTACTACACTGAGAAGTGGGCGAAGTACAACGCACAGACGAACTGGGTCGGCGAGGATCGCGCCGAGATCAGTTTTCGTGTGAAAGGCGTCGACGTCGCTGCCACTCTCGACATGCAACCTGGTCAGATCGTCGTTGGAATGCAGAAGGTTCCTCTTCTCCTGCGACCCTTCAAGAAGCAGGCACTCGACGTCGTGCAACGGACCATGACGAAATGGATCGAGAAGGCGAAGAACGGGGAGCTCGACGGATGACGATGCTTCGGATCGGCATCCTCGGGGCGGCGCGCATCGCCCCGATGGCGCTGATCCGACCCGCCGCGGGCATCCCACGGGTCTCGGTCGTTGCGGTTGCTGCACGGGATCGAACCCGCGCGGAGAAGTTCGCCAAGAAGCATTCCATTCCCAAGGTGCACGACAGCTACGACGCCTTGCTCGACGACCCAGACGTCGACGCGATCTACAACCCATTGCCCAATGGGCTGCACGCGGAGTGGACGCTTCGGGCGCTCGAGGCCAACAAGCACGTTCTTTGCGAGAAGCCCTTCACGTCGAACGCGCTCGAGGCGGCAGAGGTGGACACCGTCGCGCAGGCCAGTGATCGGGTTGTCATGGAGGCTTTTCACTATCGCTACCACCCAATGGCGCAACGATTGCGCGATCTGGTGGCGGGAGGCGATCTCGGTCCCACGGCGTTCATCGAAACCTGGATGTGTATCCCTCTTCCCCTCCCCGGGGACATCCGATATCGGCTCGACCTCGCGGGCGGCGCGACGATGGATACCGGCTGCTACGCGATTCACATGGCACGGACCATCACTGGGGAGGAGCCCGTCGTGACTTCCGCACGCGCCAAGATGGCTTCGGAAGGCGTGGATCGGGCCATGGACATCGAGGTTCGGTTTCCAAGCGGGGCGCAAGGAAGAGTTCACTGTTCACTTTGGTCTTCGGCGATCGCGAAAGTCGCCGTCCGTGTGACCCTTGAACGAGGTGAGATTCGCGCGCTCAACCCGGTGGTGCCCCAGTTTTTTCATCGCCTCAAATGGCGCCACGCGGGCGCACCCTGGCAGCGAGAGCGGTTCCCCAAGA
>JBATTM010000229.1:0-6882 GCA_049670545.1 Polyangiales bacterium | reverse complement strand
TGGTCCCGGAGCTCATGAAGCGGTCGGCACGCGAGGGGTGGCGCGTCTTTTTCTTGGGGGCAGCCGAGCGCCATGATGACCAGGTCGGGTTTGGCGTCACACACCTTTCGGAGGATGGATGCACGCTCCTCGGGATCTTCATCGAACCCGAACCGTGGAGAGAGGGTGGCTACGATCTCGAGATCTGGGTGGGCTTTGCGGAGCACATTCGCTGCCTCGGCGCCCACCCCTTCGGCCGCCCCCAAGAAAACGACGCGCCACCCCTCGCGTGCCGACCGCTTCATGAGCTCCGGGACCAGGTCGCTGCCAGAGATCTTCTGTGGGAACGGCGCTCCCATCAAGCGCGAGAGCCACATCAGAGGCTGCCCATCGACCACCGAGAGGCTCGCTTGGTCGTATGCTGCCGCGAGCGCGTCATTGTGCTCGGCCTGAACCACGTGGTCGACATTGGGCGTGACGACGTAGCCGCCGAGGCCACCGCGGATCATCGCGGCGACTTCTTCCACGGCCTCCGGGAACGTCACGGGATGAGCGTAGATGCGCCCGAGTCGCACCCGCTTCAAAGCCACGTTTCCCAATCCATCGCACCCAGTATAGCGATGGATTCTGGTCTACCAAACAGGCCCCAACCCCTCGCTACACGTGACCGCCCGAGCGTGCTATCCACCGAGCGTTAGATGGAGGTCTCGATGTCTCGTATTGCGCATATCCTGCCCGTTCTTCTCCTCGGTCTCGCCCTTGTGAGCTGCAACGACTCCGGGATTCAAACCGACACGGTCGAGGTCACCTGGGATCGAACGGTCGACTTCACTCAGTTTCAGACTTTCAGTGTCGTGACGCAGGAGATCATCGAGAACAACCCCGACTTTCCCCCTCCACCGGAGCTTCCCGACGACGCCGTCGCCGCCATCGAACAGATCAACGCGCTCATCATTCAGGCGATGGGCCCCTCGGGCCTCGGCTACACGTACATTCCTCCCGAGCAGGTCACCCAGGAGAATCAGCCCGATCTCTGGGCCGGGAACATCGGAGCGGTCGGCGAGGAGCAAGGCGTAGTCTGGGAATGCGTCGGTGGCTGGTGGTGGGGCTACTGGGGTTGGTACTGGGACCCTTGTGCGTGGCAGTACCCTCGCAATGTCGATTTGGACGTGGGGTCGCTCTTGATTCCGGTCGCAGCGACCGCGCTCGGCGAAGTGATCTTCGGTGGGTTGGCTCAGGGCATCGACTACGTCGGCGCCGACAACGAAGAACGGATCCGCAATGCGGTCGCAGCGATCTTCGTGCAGTGGCCCTCCGAGCAGACCGGAAGCACTTCGCCCCAAACCGGTGGCGGCGGGTCGGGCGGCGCTCCGTGAGCTGGGCGGCGGCTCAGTGGCCGTGTCCGCGGCGACGTTCACGTCGTCGTGCCGGACGCGGCGCGAGCGATGCCTGACCTCGACGCGTGAAGTTCGGCGGGAACACGTAGGCCGCCAGGTGTGCGAGCGGGTCGAGGACGACCCCGTACTGGAAGAGTCCCAAATGCAGGTGAGCGCCTGAGTCTCTCACGCCGGTGTCGCCGACCAAGCCAATGAGCTGACCGGCGAGGACTTCATCTCCGATCCCGACGTCGTAGCGCTCGAGGTGCGCGTAGAGGCTCGTGACCCCGTCTCCATGGTCGATTTCGACGAATAGCCCCTTCGGCCCCATGTGTCGTCGATGCACGAGCCTGGCCCCCCAAGGCTCTAGCGCGATGTGGGCTCTTCGTTCCCAGTCGACGCCGGCGAACGTGACAACGCCTGAGGCGGCTGCCATGACGGGTTCACCCGCTTCGGAGGCGAAGTCGATCCCCCGGTGCGGGCGGCGGCCCTGATCTCGCGGGTCCCCGAGTCCGCTGGTCGCGACGCGTGGAAACCCTTCGAGCGGGCTCACGAACTCGATGCCCTCGAGCCCGCGATTGTCCCTGTGGGTGCGCGCATGGCTACGAAGCAGGCGGCGGCGGGCCGTCAAGACTCGATCCTCCGGGCGCGTGTCCGCCACGTGATCCCCCCACACGAAGTGCGAGATGGAGTGACGGTGGGGCTCGGATTCGAACATCGCGTCGATGTGCGGACACTGCTGGCCGAACACGCTCAGAAGGGCCGCTGCAAAGTAGAGATTGGCTTCGGGATCGAGCAGCGCCTGCGTGCTGAACGGGAATGCGCCGATGTCGAGCCGGCCGCGGCGCCAACCGTCCCTGTGGCGCACCCCGAATAGATAGCTTCCGTCTCGCACGTGGGCCTCGTGCATTCCGATGTTGATTAGAGTCAGGCCGGTTCCGTAGCTGTTGCGCACCGTCGGATCGCACGCGCTCTGTGTGTAGACCAACGCCGCGAGGAGCCAAGGATCGACGCCAAACTCACGACTGTGACGTGCGATCGCGCTGGCGTACTCATGGATGCCGGCATGTGTTCTTGTGGGACAGAGTTCAACGAAGGCGGCTGCGAGCTCTCCGGGCGTGACCATGGCGGGGGATGCGGGCTCCTTCGGCCAATGCGATAAGTCGACCAGTCCACCACCGCGCGGGCGCAAACCCAGTCGCCGCAAGTCGTCGGAATCGAGAGATCCGGATGGAAGTTCCGGGCGCCCGTCGGGGGCATCGGTCAGCACGACCCCTGTCCGCAGTCTCCGCTTCCATGGGTGTCGTTGCGCTTGCGTTGCGTGAAGCGCGAACACGAGCGAGCCGAGGACGATGAGGGTGAACAAACGAAGGGGGGTCTTCAACGAACGCTCCAGGTCCCATCAGCATGGCCTTCGAAAGGACCGGCACCAACTTTTGCGAATCGAGTGGCCATTTTTTTTGAGATCCTCAAAGGTTTTGCGACCTTCGCACATGTCCGCTAGGGTGCCGGTCGGTCCAAGCGGGTCAATGCGTGATGATCGACCACGGTGGGAAAAAAATGGGGGAGCGCCTCGCGTCGCTAGTCAATCGTCAAGAGCTGTTCGCTCGTCGGCAATATGAGCCCGTGATTGCGCACGAGGATCTCAGTGATGCAACCGCGACCTGGTTCGGCGTTGGCGTGGCGGCCGACTCGGCGAGCTGCGGCCTGCCTATCGATGTAC
Organism: Polyangiales bacterium; assembly: GCA_049670545.1. Classification (GTDB taxonomy): domain Bacteria; phylum Myxococcota_A; class Polyangia; order Polyangiales; family Houyiibacteriaceae; genus SG8-38. Next base: position 3,804 of record JBATTM010000229.1, on the reverse strand, counting down.
TGATCCTCGTTTTCGCCCAGGAGATGGTCCGCCGCGAGCTCGGCCACGCGAAGAGTGCCATCCTGATCGCCGACAGCAACGCTTGCGACGCGGGCGTGCCTCGATTGGACGTCCACCGTGCAGCGTCCCTCGCCCAAGCGCCGCTCGAATCCTTGATCGACCGGTTCGGCTTTCCAGTCTCCGTCCGACGGTCGTCGACCCTCGCTCCGGCAGCCGAGATGGCGAGTCGTCAGCAAGCGCTCGAGATCGAAAACGGATACGTCGCACAGCAACTCGTACAGACCGACATCATGCGTGAGCGGGGTGCCGGGGTGAAAGTTGGCTGGGCCCTCTCCGCGTGCACCTACGACGAGACCTACTTCGATCGACTGTACGCCAGCAGATTCGGCGAGCGGGTCACCTTCGCGTACACCATCGGCGGTCGCACGCTCAACCCACAGCGCCCCCGCGCCTGTCCCTATCTTTGCCGCGAGCCTCGTGAGCGCCTCCTGTTGGGTGGCCCGGAGAACGCCGTGCGCAAACTCTACGAGGACACCGATGCGGCGGCGGCGAAGGGCTATCGCAGACTCCTTGGTAAGCTCGCCCGCGCATACCGCCACCTCACCGGCAACGACCCGGGCACCCCGGAGAGCTTTCTTCAGTTCGTCGTCGACGCGTCGGCCACCCCTACTGCAGGAACGCGGCGAGCCCGCGAATCGCGAGCGGGCGCCCCGACGACGCGGTCTCCGTGAATTCCTGCAGTTGCATCTCGTTCAGCTGATCGCGTCCCGCACCCACTTTCCCTGCGCGGATGAACGACTTGGGGTTCACACCTCGCTCGAGCAGCAACGCGGTCGCGTGGTCGAACATGCTCTCACGGGCTTTCATCGCCTCGAAGCTGCTTTGATGGACGATGTGCCCGATTTCACCGTCTGTCCGGTTGAGCCTCAAGAAATCGCAAATACGTTCGACGCTGGCGGTGCGATCGTGCAGAAGGGCTTCGTACTGAAGAAGCAGAACATTCTGGTCCGACCCGTATTGGTTCCAGCTTTCGACGTGGTCGAACCACGACCCGTACTGGACGCGGCCGGACATGAACCGCCGGTAGAACGCGTCGAACGTGTCGTTGAACCCCAAGTAGTCTCGATAGAAGTGAAAATAGGACGACAAAACGTCATGCCCATCGCGTGCAACGTAAATGTACTTTGCGCCGTCAGGGAGCCAGTTGCGGGGGAGATGGCTCTTGAAAACGCGGGGCGATCGGACCGCCTCCAAGGTTGATGCGGTGTGGTCTCCGATAGCGAGTGATCGCTCGAACCACGGAGACAATTGCGTGAGGTGAGGGGCGTGTTCGTCGACCTGTCCGTTCGTCGCCAGATACACGATCCACTGTGTCAGTGTCGTACCCGACCGCGGATAGCTCGATACGAATACGTCGTCGGCGCGCACATCGAAATCAGCAGCGCCTCGCAGGAAGTTGGCAATTCGCCGTGCATTGTCGAGATTGCGGACTGCCGAATCGAGCACCTTCGTGGTGAGCCCGAGGATATGGCTCGCTGTCTTCGATGGCCGCATGAGTTGACCCTGACTACCCTAGCACCGGCATGGAAGCCCTAGCACAGATCGCGACACCCGAGTTCGTGTTCGCGTTCATGATCACCTTCACTGCGGCTACCTTGCAGAGCACGGTCGGCTTTGGCTTCGCGTTGATCAGCGTACCGATCCTCGAGTTGCTCAATCCGGTTTTCGCCCCTGTGCCCCAACTCGTTGCGGTCATTCCGCTCACCGTCGTGGTCGTCATCCGCGAGTGGCACGCCGTGGACCCCAGGAGCACGGCCTGGATCTTCGCGGGGCGGATTCCTGGGGCGTTCTTGGGAGTCATCCTGCTCAAGTTGCTTGCCACCGGCCCGCTCGACGTGTTGATGGCGTCGATGGTGGGCGTTGGGTTGGCGCTGGTGGTCGGTAGCGCTTCATTTCGCCGCACTCGTACGAGCGAATTCGTCGCGGGAGTTGCCTCCGGAACGATGGCCATGGTTTCTGCAATCGGCGGACCTCCGATCGCGATTCTCTACGGCAAGGACCGCGGTCCGACCGTTCGCGCCAACCTCGGTTTGGTGTTCGCGATCGGTGTTTGCATCACGCTCAGCGTTCGCACTCTTGCCGGCGAGGTTACCTGGACGGAGGTGATGATCGGCCTGGCGTTCATTCCTGCCGTCCTTCTTGGCGTCTGGGCAAGCCGCGGGCTCCTCACGCGAGTCGAAGGTTCCCGCCTTCGCAACGCGATCGTGACGGTGGCGAGCGCATCCGCCTTGGTGCTGTTCGTACGCGGCGTGCTCAACTGGTGAAATAGACCCAGGTGGTCTCCGGGCGGAAACGAACGGCGTGCCACGACGGCGGAACATCCGGCTCACTCCAGTAGTAGAGCCAGCGGGCGTCCACAGGAGCGACGTTCGTGCATCCATGGCTTCGGACTTTTCCGAAATCGGTATGCCAGTACGCGCCGTGGAGCGCGTAGCTCCCATGGTAGTAGAGGGTCCAGGGAACCTCCTCAACCTCGTAGAACCCATCGATGGGGTCGGTTGCGTTCATCGTCGTCGAGATGAACTTCTGTTGAACCTGGAACGTCCCCGTCGGAGGCTCGTAGCCTTCCTTCCCGCTGGAGATCACGGTTGCGTAGACAGGCGCGTCGCCTTCGTAGGCTACGAGAGTCTGCTCACTGAGGTCGACGTGGACCCATTTCGCGTCGGCTGGGACATCGCCTGGTCGGCTGACTTTGCTGGCAATACGCACGTGCTCCCGCGCCACAACCCCATCGCGGCCTGCCACGTAGTCGACTCCGTCTGTCTCGAATTCTTCGATCGCGATGAAGCGGGCGTGTTTGCTCGCAACACCGAGGGGTTCGAGTGTGTCGCCGCTTCGCGAGAGAAGCGGGCGATCTTCGCCGTAGACGAACGCCACGGGGAGCTTCCAGGCGCTTCCGTCGAGCTTCTCGCCGCGCACGACATCAGGGTTGCGTAGCTCGAGATCGTCCACTCGCACGTACCGGTTGCGGACCGTTCGGTAAAACACCGTGCCGTCTGATTCGCGCGTCTCCTTCTCGCCGAGCGCGAGGAAGTAGTCACCCTCCATGAGTGACGACACGACCTCGGGGGTCTTTCCCTTCTTCTCCATCGCGCGACGTGCCTGCTGCTCCTCGTCCACAGTGGGCATGCGGTAGTAGCGCGGCGCTCGCTTCGTGATGACGCGGGCATACTGGTAGGGAAGGCGTGCACCCACTCGAGCGGGTGGCACTCCGTACGTTTCCCCGGAGGGGTCGTCGTCGACGTGGAAGCCAAGACTGGTGCAGACGAAGCCGAACGGTTCTGCTTTGTACCACGTCCCGTTCTTGCACCCGGGGCCGCTGACCGCCGTGCCCACCGGCATCACGCTCCCCCGTCGTACGATGCCGGCTACCCCGGGCTTCTCCGCAGCCTTGTCGTATACGAACGCGTCATAGTGAAACGCCTTCCCGTAGAGCTTGCTCGGTTTCGCGTTGTTGCGGGGTGTTGCCGGAGTGTCCCATTCGTTCGATGGGGCGCTCCATGTGTTTGGGGCCGCCGCCTCAGGAGTCGGTGCGTCGGCGAGCTCCAGGTCGGGCGAGTCGATGCTGCCGTGGGCGTCCCTGAGGTTTTGGTTTTCGGAGTTCGTCTGCTGCTCCCCGAGGGCCACCGTGCCACCGCGCCCATACGTCACCACGTTCAGACAGCAATGATTTGCGGGGTTTTTGCGCCCCGACCATCGGTACCATGGGCTGAAAACCGACCCTATGAAGCCGATGATGGAGAT
>JBATTM010000228.1:0-22370 GCA_049670545.1 Polyangiales bacterium | reverse complement strand
ACGCATATCGCGTGGATGGATGACTATGGACACGGGAAGGAAAGCGCGCGGGCAACCGCACAACCCCTTCTCGTCGATTTCGGTGCAGACTGGTGTGGCGCGTGCCAGGAGCTGGAGCGGGACGTATTGAGTGATCCGCGGGTCGTCGCCGAAGCGCAACGCTTCATCACCGTCCGCGTCGACCTCAGCACCGACCAAGCGACGGACGAAAAATGGGCGCTTCTCAAGTCGTACGAGCAGCCCGGCCTGCCATTCGTCGTCCTTCACCACAGCGATGGCTCCGAAGCCACGCGAATCACCGGAATGGTCGAAAGCGACGAGTTTCTCGAGATCATGAGCCAGGTGCACTGACCTCCCCGTTGCGTGAGGATCCGTTCGGCATGGTGTATAACCACCGGCAGATCGTTCTCAATTGGGGTGGACATGATGGACAGCGGGTTAATTTCCAGGCGTGAATGGATCGTGGGCGGGGTCCACTTGGTGGTGCTCACTTCGGCTGCGATGGGGTGGGTCGGATGCTCGAAGAAGAAGCTGGTGTGCTCGGACACCAGCGATCTCAACACAGCCGCGAAGCAACTCCGCAAAGCACTCGAATATCAAGACCTATCGCCGAAGGGTGACGAGAAGAACTGTGACAACTGCCAGTTCTTCATCGCGGCCAACGACGACGAGTGCGGGAACTGCACTTTGGTGCAAGGGCCAATCAGTCCGTCGGGCTACTGCAACTCCTGGGCACCGAAAGAAAGCTGAGCCACGACGGAGATGGCACTGTTCGAGGTACGTGGCGTCAAGAAGTCGTTTGGGAAGCACGTCGTGCTCGACGGGGTCGACATCGACATCTTCGACGGCGAGGTCGTGACGATCATCGGAGAGTCCGGCTCGGGGAAGAGCTTGTTGCTCAAGGCGATGATCGGCCTACTCGAGATCGATGAGGGCACGATCCGGTTCGAGGACGACGAAGTCTCGGGCGCTGAGGAACAAGTGTGGACTCGTGTGCGCCGCAGCATCGGCATGCTCTTTCAGGAGTCGGCGCTCTTCGACTCTCTCGATGTCTACGAGAACGTCGCGTACGGGCTCCGGGAGCAAACCGAAATGGCTGAGGACGAGATCGCCGCGCGCGTCGCTGAAACACTCACGCTCGTCGCACTGCCTGGAATCGAAAGAATGTGGCCCGCCGACCTATCGGGCGGCATGCGCAAGCGAGTGGCGCTGGCACGTGCAGTGGCGGTCAAACCCCGGACAGTGTTCTACGACGAGCCGGCAGAGGGGCTCGACCCGATCAACGTCACCCGAGTCAATCGGCTGATCCTCGGTCTTCAGAATGACTTGCAAGTCACGTCTGTGGTGGTCACCCACAATCTGCGGGCGGCGTTCGCGATCAGCGACAGGCTGATCCTCCTCCACGATGGGAAGGCCGTCGCAACGGGCGCGCCGAATAGCTTTCTCGAGTCGAAGGACCCCGTGGTGCGCGAGTTCATCGGCGACCGCATGCGACAGGTGCTGCGGGCGAGCTAGAGCGTATCTCAGCCATCCCGCCCCAAGACCGACCGAGCCGTTTTTGAGATACGCTCTAGCGGGCCAGCCGTTCGAGGCGCCGAACTACGGATCGCTCTGCAGACGCCCGTGCCAGTACACCCAGTTGGCCCAGGCCTCCGGAATCGAGCTGGCGGGGTCGATGCGAAACGCGACGACCGGGAGCCACTTCGGCTTCACAGGAACACGTCGAAGCCGAAGGCCGACTTGGGTGGGTGCCCGATTGCCCTTCTTCTCGTTGCATGGGTAGCAGGCCATGACGATGTTCTCCCAGTTGGTCTTGCCGCCCTGGGACTTCGGAACGACGTGATCGTAGGTGAGACCCCGAAGTCGGAGTCTGTCGCCACAGTACTGGCATCGAAAATCGTCGCGCATCGCCACGTTGATGCGTGAGAACTTGATCGCTCGCTTCCTGCCGACGATGGTCCGCAGCAGACGAACGACGGCGGGCATCTTGATCGTGAGGCTGACGGACCGGACGTCCTCATCGTACTCCTCGACCACCTCGACCTTGCCGTCGAAGATCATGCAAACCGCACGCTGCCAACTGATGACGCGGTGAGGTTGGTATCCTTGGTCTAAGACAAGGGTGCGCATCCGTTTGATCGGTCATATAGCGCGAACAGGCGAAGAAGTGAACCGCGTTCGTGTTTCAGGGCAGCGAACACACGACGACGATCTGTAGCGAACCTGGCGCCCCCGGGGGGATTCGAACCACCGACCTTCGGTTTAGGAAACCACTGCTCTATCCTACTGAGCTACGAGGGCGTAGGGCGCAGCGTATAGCATGAGTTGCGCTCCGCGCGACGGACCGGTTGACCGGCCGAGGCGGGTTGTATTAAGCCTTCTAGGCTTCAATCGAGGAGAAGGCCATCCCCATCGAACCGAAATACCCCACGTCCGTGGCCGCGCCGCAGCCGGACGACTCCAAGCCGACCGCTCGTTCGACGTCCAAGGTCACACACCTGCCGACGCAGGCTCCAGGGATGCGGCGCGTTCGGAACGCTCCGCCGCGTCGCGCGCTGCCCAACGACCTGCTCTCACGAAGCGAGGAGGAAGCCGCCCGCCGGCTCGCATTGAAGGCATTGAGCGCGGCGCGATCAGCGGAGCTGAGGCTCGACGATCGCTACGATCGGGAGGCGCTCCATGACTTTCGCGTCGCAGTGCGACGCCTTCGGAGTGTGCTCCGCGCGTACAAAGTACAACTGCAAGACGCGGTGCGGGGGAAAGATCGTCGGAAGTTGCGGACGATTCAGCGGGCGACGGGTGCGGGTCGTGAGGCCGAGGTGGCCCTGAAGTGGCTCACGAAGCAGCAGGCATCACTCGAGCCTGAGCATCTGGCTGGTCTCAATTGGCTGTCTGGGACGCTGCTGGATCGGCGCAGAAGGTGCTCGGAAGATCTCGATGCGGAGGTGCGTGCTTCGTTTCGCCAGACCACTGCGGAGCTCGAAGAGCGGCTCGCGATCATGCGAACCGAGCACAACCTCCTGGCTGAGCGGCCCGAGCACACCTTCGCGACCTGCGCAGCGGATCTGACGGAGGCGCATGCGAACGATCTGATGAGCATTCTTGGCCAGATGGCAACGCTAGAGGACAACGTACGCCTTCACGATGGCCGGATCGCCGGCAAGAGGCTTCGCTATCTGCTCGAACCTCTCCGGCCCTACATGAACGAAGCGCAAAAAGTAGTGAAGCGAACGAAGCAACTTCAGGACGTGCTTGGCGACCTCAACGACGTTCACGTCCTGATGAACGAGATCGACGTCTCGTTGCGAGATTCCATGCGTCAACGGAGCAACAGGATTCGCGCGTCGCTGCAGGCTGGTGATGTCGTTCGCGCGAAACGCGAGGCTTCGATGTCTGAATGGGCAGGCCTCGTCGAGCTCCACAGCCGCCTCACCGACGAGCGGCGCTCGCTGATCGCGAAGCTCCGTGACCAGTGGCTCGCGGCAGATCTCGAATCGCTGGTGACCCACGCCCGCGACCTTGCTGACCGCCTGCGTCTGCTCGATCGGTCCAACTAACATGCCCCCACAAACGAATCCCCTCCTCGACGACGACTTTGTCGACTTCCTTCTGTACGACGTCCTCGATGCTGCCTCGCTTTGCGAGTTCGACGGCTACGACCATCACTCGAAAGAGACGTTCGACCTGTTCCTCGATAGCGTGCGGCGGTTCGCGAGGCAGGATCTGCTTCCGACTTACAAAGACATGGACGAGAACCCCCCGCGGTTCGAGGGCGGGAGGGTGGTCACGCACCCTGCCCTCGGCAACCTGTGGCGCCAGATGGTTGAACTGGGAGCGCTCACGGGCACGCGGCCCGAAGAAGTCGGCGGCCAGCAGATCCCGATCCTGATTCATACGCTTGCAGCAGGCTACTTGATGGCTGGGAACCTCAGCGCGTACGGGTACGTCGGCCTCACGCACGGGGCGGCGCACTTGATCGAGGCATTCGGCAGCGATGAATTGAAGGCCGAGTTCATGACGCCCATGTACGAGGGCGAATGGACCGGCACGATGGCGCTCACCGAGCCCCAAGCAGGCAGCAGCCTCTCCGACATCACGACCACTGCCACTCCGACCGACGACGGGTACTACCTCGTGAAGGGCAGCAAGATCTTCATCTCCGGTGGCGATCAGAGTTTCACCGAGAACGTGGTCAACCTCACGCTAGCCCGCATCGACGGGGCGCCAAGTGGCACCAAAGGCATTTCGCTCTTCGCGATTCCGCGGATGCGTCGTGAAGGCGGAGAGCTGGTTCCGAACGACGTCACGGTTGCAGGGTTGATCCACAAGATTGGCTGGCGGGGCCTACCGAGTCTTGCGCTCGAATTCGGGGACGCAGGTGACTGCCGCGGCTGGCTCGTCGGAGAGCCGCACCAGGGGCTTCGCTACATGTTCCAGATGATGAATGAGGCGCGCTTGATGATCGGAGCCAACGGCGCGTCCACGGCTTCGGTCGCCTACCACGAGGCACGAGCGTACGCCCTCGAGCGGCGACAGGGTCGGCGCCCTGGAGACCGCAGCGAAGAACAGGTCCCGATCGTCGAGCATCCAGACGTGCGGCGGATGCTGCTGCGTCAGAAGGCAATCGTCGAGGGCAGCTTCGCGTTGCTCGGCACCGCTGCCAAGCTTGCCGACGTCTCCAAGCACGGCCCCGAAGCTGAACGCGAGCGCGCCTATCTACTCTTGGATCTCTTGACGCCGATTGCGAAGACGTTCCCGGCCGAGCGCGGCTTCGAGTCCAACACCCTCGCGATTCAGATTCACGGAGGGTACGGATACACGAGCGAGTATCTTCCGGAAGCCTACATGCGGGATCAGAAGCTCAACACCTTGCATGAAGGCACGTCGGGCATTCAGAGCATGGACCTCCTCGGACGCAAGGTCGTTGCCAAGGGTGGAGCCGCACTCCGCGCGCTTTCCGAAGAGATTGCGGCGACGGTGACCAAAGCCCGGGCCGCTGGGTGCGACGCGAGCTTGTGCGATGCGGTCGCGCATGCCGCGGATGGCGCCGTGTCGCTCACGATGGAGCTCGGGCAACGTGGAATGGCGGGCGACACCCACGGAATGCTCGGGCACAGCTGGGACTACCTAGACATGCTGGCGACCCTCGTGATCGCGTGGCAGTGGCTCGAGATGGCCGCAGTGGCCCGCGTGCGGTTCGGCGCCAACCCTGCCAAGCAGGATCGCCTCCGCGGGACCGAGGCTGCCGCACAGTACTGGATTCGCACCGAGGTGCCCCGCATGGCAGTCCTCGCTGAGTTGTGCCGATCGAGCGAGGACTCGTATCTGAAGGCTGAGCCGGCCTGGTTCTAATCGAACGATCGCTGCGATTAGTACTCGAGCAGCGAGACCACCCGATGGGGCACGAGCTTCTCTTGACCGTTGAGGAAGCCCAAGCTGATCACGAACGCGAAGGCGACCACCTCGCCACCGCATCGGGCGACCAACTCGGCAGTCGCGGCAGCGGTCCCGCCCGTTGCGATCAGGTCATCGACGATCACCACGCGCTCACCCTCACGAAGTGCGTCCCGATGAATCTCGAGGGAATCCGTTCCGTACTCGAGCGCATACTCGGCTCGATACGTCGCGGCCGGGAGCTTTCCAGGCTTGCGCACGGGGACAAACCCGACGCCCAGCTTGTCGGCAAGTGCCGCCCCGAACATGAACCCGCGCGACTCGATGCCGATCACGGCGTCCACAGCCGCGCCGTCGAGACGCTCCACGAACAATTGAATGCTCGCACGAAAGGCATCGACGTCGGCAAGCAGAGGCGTGATGTCCTTGAAGAGAATGCCGGGCTTCGGAAAGTCAGCGATGTCTCTGACACGACTCCGCAAGAGCTCGACTCGGGCGTCACCCATTCCGCGCTACTCCGTTCTCTCACCCGCGAGATACGCTGCGACGCCAAGATGGTTCGGCTGCGTCGCCTCGATACTGAGAGGGGTCACCGAAATGTAGCCGTCGTCCGTCGCCTCGGTATCCGCACCCTCGACGGGCTCGTTATGTACGCCGCCTGGGCCTCCGATCCACAGGTAGTGCCGCCCGCGCGGGTCGTCGCGCACCTCGACATCATCCGAGTACAGGCGAAACCCAAGTCGTGTGGCACGAACCCCACGTGGAGGCTTGCTCGGAAAGTTGATGTTGAAAAGGAGGGCTTGCCCAGCTGGTGGCGTGACTTCGAGAAGCTGTTTGCAGAAACCTTTCGCGTACTGCGCCGCGCCTTCCATGTCTGCCGAGGCGTTCGAAAACGCGATTGAGGGGACACCGCGAAGGGCCCCTTCGCGCGCCGCCGCCACGGTCCCGGAGTAGTGCACATCGTTGCCGAGATTCGGCCCGTGATTGATTCCCGACACCACGAGATCGGGTCGGCGCGGGAGCAAGTCCTTCAAGAAAAACGCGACGTATACGCAGTCTGCAGGCGTGCCATCAACGGCCCATACACGTTCTTCGGCCTCACGAAACCGCAGCGGATGATGAAGGGTGATCGAGTGACTCTTCGCGCTCTGCTCGGTTTCTGGCGCGACGGTGTAGACGTCCGCGAAAGTCGAAAGCGCGCTTCGCAACGCAACCAGGCCCGACGCGTCGACCCCATCGTCGTTCGAAACCAGAAGAAGGGGCCGTTCAGACATGCGCCTCAAGAAGTTGGGGTGCCGCCAAGGCCACCGACACCGCCCGTGTCGCCAGCACCGCCCATGCCGCCAGCGCCTCCCGTTCCCGAATCGGGCGGGACAAAGCCCGCACAGTCCTCAAAGACCTGATCGCAGCCGCTGTTTGCCTGGCAGATCTCGCACGCTTCGTTGTCGGTGCCGCTCGCGCATGGTCCCGAACAACTCACGACGATGCAATCACTGATGAGACCGAAACACAGTGCGCAATCGGTCGACAGTCCCGTCTCCGCTTGTACGCACTCTCCAACACATACGGCAAGGTCGGGCGCGAGAAGACACCCTCCTCCTCCGATGGTGCAGTCAGTCGTCGTCTCGATCACGGTGTCGGCGATCTCTTCGAGCAGACCGAGCTCACCCAAGCACGCGTCGACTGGCAGGTCGCCGCGACCTCCAACGCCACCGGCGCCAGCGGTCGCACCCGTTCCGGCAGAGCCTCCCCCGCCAGAGGTGCCGCCCGTTCCCCCACTGCCCGTGTCATCCCCGCATCCGAGAAAGAGAACCGCCGCACAAACCAAGAACCCGAAACTACGTCGCATACAATCTCCTACGCCCAGCGGCGACCATGTACCACACGATGAGGTCCCTCGAAAGGGACCCAGCGGAATCGGCGAGAGCCACCTCCATGGCGTGGCCGACGATGCGCGCGCGATCGGGTGCGGTGATGATCGCGGAAAGTCGGAAGGGAGAAAAGGTCGCGACCCCGGTGTTCTTCCGGGGTCGCGTTGGTCGGGGCGACTGGATTTGAACCAGCGACCCCCTCACCCCCAGTAAGGTGCGCTACCAAGCTGCGCTACGCCCCGAACAACCCTCTATTTGAGGGCAGGCGACTCTACCGCAGGAGGCGCGGGAGGCAAGTGTAAAAGGAGCCCGAGAAACGACGAAAATCTAGGTCGTTTCGTTGCTCGAATGGGGAGCGACCGGGACGACTTTGTGGACCGTGACCTGCACAGGCTTGGCCGGGACCGGCTGCTTGGCGGTCTCTTTCAGTTGCCCCATCAGGTCGGCGAGCTGCTCTCTCAGGCCGAGAAGCTCAGCACGGAGGGCCACTTCGCGCGCAGCACGAGGCTCGGGAGGACTGCTGCGCTGGTGGCGGCCCAAATCTCGAATGCGCTTGCGCGCTCCCGGAATCGTGTAGCCCTCATCGTGGAGCAGCTGGCGGATTAGCATCGCAAGTTCGACATCTTTTCGGCTGTACTGTCGGTGTGCACCGCGCGTCTTCTTCGGGCGAAGCGCCGGGAACTCGGTCTCCCAATAACGAAGCGCGTGGGGCTTCACACCGACGATGTCCGCGACCTCGCCAATCTTGAAGAACAGTTTGTCAGGCAGTTGGGTTCGCCGCGCCATAGTTTTGCTTTAGTACGAGTTCCCCAAAGAGTCCGCTTCTTCTTCTTCTTTTGTGCGATGCGGATTCAACACTGTCTTGAGCACCTGGCTCGGCTTGAACGTCAGCACACGCCGCGCGCTGATTGGGATTGGGGCGCCGGTCTGCGGATTTCGCCCGATGCGCTGCTTCTTGGCGCGAACGACGAAGTTGCCGAAACCCGAGATCTTGATCTTCTCGCCCTCCGCGAGGACGTCCTTCATCGTGTCGAAGACTGCTTCCACAACTTCCGCTGCCTCCTTCTTCGAGAAGCCCCCTACCTTCTCATAGACGGCATCGATGATTTCGGCTTTCGTCATTCATTTCCTCCAGCAAGCCCGGTACGCCGGAGACAACCATAAATCGGTTTGAATCTCAAGGGTTTGGCGGAGATTCAAGGCAAGAAACGTGGGGTCGCTCACACTGGGATATCGATCCGCCTACCGCAGCGTTGCATCGAAGCGATCGCGCACGCGGTTCGCGGTCTTGGCATGGACCTTGTCGACCCGCTTGTCGGTCAGGGTGCTATCGGGATCTCGATAGGTGACCCGAAACGCCAGGCTTCTGTGACCCTCGGGAATCTGGCCGCCCCGGTAGAGATCGAAGAGTTGGACGGTTTCGGCAAGGCCACCCGACCCCTCGGAGAGGACGGTCGCGATTTCCGCAGCAGAATACTCGTCGCGGACGAGCATCGCGATGTCCCGCGTGATCGCCGGGAACTTAGGGAGCTCACGGGCCTGGGGGGGGCCAAGCTCTCGCCAGATCGCCTCGAGGGCAGCCACGTCGAGCTCCGCGTAGACGACCCGCCCATGAAACTCGAGCGCATCGCCCACGTCCGGGTGGATCTCTCCGACGAACCCGACCGGCCGGGACGCGATCGCGACCGCTGCTGATCGTTTCGGATGCATGAAGGCGGGGACATCACCCGGGATGATCTCAGGACGCTGGCCCGTGACCCGATCGAGAATCGCCTCGAGGGCACCCTTGCCGTCGTAGAAATCGTAGGACTGATCGTCGCCGATCCAACCCGGGCGGCTACCCGCGAGCACGATCGCAAGCGTGGTCTCTTCTCGTGGAAGCACCTCTTCGCTCGGGTGGAAGGTTCGTGCGAGTTCGAAGAGGCGAACGTGTGTGGCCCCATGGCGTTGGGCTCGTGTGGCAGCCGCGGTCAGGCCCGGCAAGAGCGAGGTGCGCATGACGGAGCGCTCTTCGGAGAGAGGGTTCGCGAGCGCGACGGCCTCGGTGGGCACGCGCGCGTTTCGAAGATCGCCCGTCGAGACGAAGCCGTAGTTGACGGCTTCGTAGAGCCCTGAGGTCACAGCGGCACCTCGCAGAGACGCGATGAGTCGGAGAGACTCGCGGGTGCCCGTTTCCGACGGTCTCACCCGCGGCACAGCCGTCGGGATCTCATCGTAGCCACGCACGCGCGCGACTTCTTCGATCAGGTCCACCTCACGACCGATATCGGGTCGCCAGCTCGGAGCTTCGACCGTGATCGACGTGTCGGCGTGGTCGACGACACGACAGCCCACGGCCTCGAGAATCTTCTGGCTCTCCTTGGCCGGCACCTCGGTCCCAAGAAGTTGCGACGCGCGCGCGTGGCGGAACGTGACACGCGGCGCCGCATGGGCACGGGCCACGCGGTCGATCGCGGTCGTGGCCGCCGCACCTCCGCCGAGCTCAGCGATGAGCGACGCAGCGCTTGCCAGAACACGAGGGACCGCCTCTGGGTCGACGCCACGTTCGAATCGGTGACTCGAGTCGGTGTGAAGACCAAGTCGGCGCGACGTCCGACGAATCGATGTAGGGTCGAAGTAGGCGCACTCGATCAAGACGTTCTTCGTATCGGGCTGGATCTCACTGTCAGCGCCGCCCATGACTCCCGCCACCGCGACCGGGCCCTCTCCATCGCAAATGAGCAGATCGTCCGAGGTGAAGGTGCGTGAGATGCCGTCGAGCGTGTCCATCTTCTCTCCGTCGCCCGCGAGCCGGACGACGATCTTCGAACCCCGGACGCGATCGAGATCGAATCCGTGGATGGGATGCCCCCACTCGAGCAGAATGAGATTGGTGGCGTCCACGACATTCGACAGTGCGCGGAGGCCCAGCGTGTGGAGACGGTAGCGCAGCCAGAACGGAGATTGCGCAACCGTGACACCCGCGACCAGCGCCGCTCCGTATCGAGGGCATCGTTCCGCGTCGAGGATGTCGACCGACACCGTGGGAAGACCGTCCGCCTCGATCTGATCGGCCCCGTTCTCCCAGAGCTCCGTCAGATCGGAGGTCGGCTGGCTGCCCTCAAACGCATTTCCGGCGAGGAACGTATGGCGAGGCCCAGCGGCCTTTCGCGACCGATAGCCGGATCCGAACAGCAATCCGACCTCTCGGGCAATGCCCACATGGCCAAGGCAGTCGGGTCGGTTCGGCGTGAGACCGATATCGAGGATCGTATCGTGGAGGTCCAGCGCGTCTGCAACCATGGCCCCGGGCGTCGGCGCGTCCTCCGGGGAGACGACGAAAATTCCGTCCGCGTCGGCGCCGATGTCGAGCTCCGCCTCGCTGCAGATCATCCCTGAGGACTCGACCCCGCCGACCTTGCGTGGCTGGATCTCCATCCCGTTCGGCAGCACCGCGCCGGGCCTTGCGAAGAGCACGTGGCCGCCGGGCTCCGGAACGTTCGGGGCTCCACACACAACGCTGTGCTCGGCTTCGCCGTCGAAGATGGTGACTAAGGTGAGTTTGTCATGCTTCGGGTGCGGTGCTTTGGCGCGCACCTCGGCGACCACCACCCGCGAGAGACCGGAACCCCTCTCTTCGAGGCCCTCGACTTCGAGGCCAGCTTGGGTGATTCGTTCAGCTACCTCGCGCACGTCGACCTCAACGGGGCAGAGTTCTTGTAGCCAGCGAAAAGAGGTGAGCATGATCGTTCTCAGAACTGCGAGAGAAAGCGCACGTCGTTGTCGTACAGGAGTTTGATATTGGGGATGCCGTACTTCAGCATCGCGATTCGGTCGAGCCCCATCCCGAATGCGAACCCGGTGTAGGCCTCAGGGTCGTAGCCAACGTTCTCGAATACGACCGGATGGATCATGCCGCAGCCGAGAATCTCCATCCAGCCGCTCCCCTTGCACACGCGGCATGCGGCGGTGCGCTCTCTGTCATGTTCCCACGCGCGGCAGAACACGCAGCTCATGTCGACCTCGCCTCCGGGTTCGACGAAAGGAAAGTAACTCGCGCGGAACCGAACGCCGATCTGTTCGTCGAAGAGCCGGCGCAGGAAGAGCGTGAGCACGCCCTTGAGCTCGGCGAACGTGACGTCGGTGTCGACGAGGAAGCCCTCGAGTTGGAAGAACATCGGTGAATGCGTCGCATCATCGTCTCGGCGATAGACCGCGCCGGGGGACACGATCGCGAGCGGTGGCGTCCGCTTCGTCATCTCGCGAACCTGGACTGTCGAGGTCTGCGTCCGAAGCAGGACCTGATGGGGGTGCGACGCCGCCGGGCTCTCGATGAAGAACGTGTCGTGTTCGTCCGTGGCGGGGTGGTCCGGTGGAAAGCCGAGTTTGTCGAAGCAGTTCTCGTACAGCTCGACCTCGGGGCCGTCCGCGACGTCGAATCCGAGCGACGTGAAGATCTCGAGGACTTCGTTGCGGACTCGCGTGATCGGATGGAGCCGCCCTGGCATGGGCCAGCGCCCCGGGAGGGTGACGTCGATCGCGGGGCCGGTCAGCTCTGCTTCACGGGCGCCACGGTGCATGGCGTCGAGGGCATGATCGAAAGTCTGCTGAATCTCTTGCTTGAGCGCGTTGGCGCGCTGACCGAACTCGCGGCGTAGGTCGCCCGGGAGTTTCGGCATCAGCTTCAGGAGCTTGGTGAGCTCACCTTGCGGCCCGACGTAGTGGGCATTGGCCAGACGAAGGGAGGGCTCGTCGGTCGCCTCACCGAGCTCCTTGGCGTATGCGCCACGGATGCCCTCGAGCCCGTCCTCGAATGTCTGAACCGCATCAGGCTCTGCCATCGCGCGTCCAGTTCGATCTATTTGATGGCGTCGACGACTGCCTTGAAGCCGCCCGGATCGGACACGGCGATCTCGGCTAGAACCTTGCGGTCGAGGCCGATGCCCGCCCGCTTGAGGCCCGCGACGAACTGGCTGTAGTTGATGCCATTCGAGCGGGCCGCTGCGTTGATGCGCGTGATCCAGAGCCGACGGTACTCGCGCTTCTTCGTCCGGCGATGCCGGTACGCATCTTCCCAGGCGTTGTGTACCTGCTCGATCGCGACGTGAAATGCTTTGCGGCGCGCGCCGTAGTAACCCTTGGCGTGCTTGAGAACGCGGTTGCGGCGGCGGCGGGCTTTGAACCCTCTTCTTACTCTAGGCATGGCGTTGTTCCTCGACGTCTCAGAGTTCGTAAGGAAGCAAACGCCGAATGCGACCTTCGTCGCTCTTATCGACCATGGAGTTCTTCTTGAGCTTGCGAAGTCGGTTCGACGACTTGCCACGCATCAAGTGCTGCTTGCCGGCGGTGGAGCGTCGAATGCGCCCTCCTCCGGTTCCCTTGAACCGCTTGGCGGCAGCTCGCTTGGTCTTCATCTTAGGCATCTAGCTATCCTCGCTTGAAGCTCCCAAGCCAGCGAAAACGCGGCCAAAGAGCGGAGAGCCCCCTGCTTAGCGCGCCCCCCCCCCCAGTCCAGCACCACCCCAAATTAACCCCGCGTAAAAGGGGACAGTCCCCTTTTCGGAGGGGTTAATTGGTGGGGGTGTACCAGATGGGGCTGGTCCAGGCGCGTTCTTGGATGAGGGGGCGGACGACGTTGGGTTGGCAGCAGGGGTCGTCGAGGTGGGCGTCATCGCAGGTGACGAGGGCGCAATTGTTCGGGTGGAGGCCTGCGGAGGGGTCGCAACACTGTTCGTCGATCTCGCCCTTGGGGTCGTCACAATCGTGGGTGTGCTCGGCGCACATGCGGGTGCTCCAACGGCAGGTCGGGGTCTCGACCGCACGGACATAGTAGTACGCCTGTTGGCCTACTTCGAAGGTGTCGTCTCGCCATACGGTGCATAGGCGGTCGAACCCGTCTTCACTTGGCTCGCACGTCTGGACATCAACGTCCAAGCCCTGGGTGCGATCTCCCGCGACGTCGAATACCTCGACCTGCGGCTCACCGGCATCATCGAGATACCCTTTGACGACCTGAACACGTTGGAGCTTGGCGCCCGGCAGCTCCGGCGTTCCACGATCGGCCACCGCTTCAATCGCGAACAACGGACGTGCATGCGGTGCCGGTGCCTCCGTCAGGGTTCCTCCCATCGGAACCCCGCGCGCATACGCCGTCTCGATTCGAGTGCGCTCATCACACCACCCCGAGGGAAGGTTCCACCCAGCGAACGAGCGGACCTGCATCCGGGTGCCGCTCGTCCCGAAGGTTTCCTTTCGCCGAAGCGCACGAAAGATCGCTTCGCGGGAATTTTCTTCGGCCCACACGCCGGTGAGCCCGCCAGGCCCGAAGTAGACCCGGTCCGGGAACGATGCCCTCTCCTCACGCACATGACTCTCACCGGCACCGCCGCCGCCGAGGAACCGGGCTTCGTTGACGTTCCCCGCAAGCCCCAAGTGCCCGTCGGTGCCTCCGACGATCCCAAATTGAAATGGGTTCACGCCCAGCGACGCCTGGTAGCGCAGGCCTTCGCCGTATCCGTAGCGCATGGTGTCGACCTCACGCACGGTCGTCGTCTTGTCCATCTTGGCGGCCCGGAGATTGTCGTAGGGAACGACCTCGAAGGCGCAAAGCTCGTCACCAGAAGTCTGACCAGGGATGCACTCCGAGCTTCCTTTGTGTTGGTAGATCTCCATCAGCGGCTCGAAGGTGGCCTGCTCACGGGCAAAAGCACTGTCGATCGGCGACCGGTCCTTCTTCGCCCTGTGAATCTCACCGGAGAACATTCGGCCTGCGCTTAGATTGGCGTTGTGGGGAATCGCGAGGACGTCGCAGCCGTTTCCGATGTCGGTGCAGTGCTTGCGAAGCCCGGCCCAAAGACCTTGCACGTGGCCCGCATCGAAGAAATCGACAGGCACGCGAGGCACGATGGAGTTCCGAAACAACACGACGCGGTGCATGTTGTGAACCTTGCCGACGTGGAGGGTGCCGTCCGACGGGGATGCCGAGTACTCGTACCCTACGAAGGAGGTGAACTTGCACGCGTCACTCCGATCATAGGCGCTCTCAGCCTCGTTCTGCAGATCGATCCACATCGCTTCGCGATACGCGCGACAGTGCTCTCCCGAATCTCCACACGCCCGCGGCGGGTTGTGAAACTTATCCTCACCAGCCAGGTGTTCGTCGACGATCAGGAGCCCCCACTCGGGTCGTCGACGGTAAATCTGACACCCCTTCTTGTGGTACGCCTGCGAGTTCGGGTCCTGGCACGCGGCTACGAACCCGAGGAACTCGGCATGATCGGTCAGCGCCGCGAAATCGAGCGGTCGATCAAGCTGGATCGGCCTCGTGACCCCGGGTGGCGTGACCGCCTCACCCTGCGCGAACCGGTACGCCTCCCGAGGAGACAGGCGCGTCCCTTCGAGGTTCGCGTCCAATGAATAAGTGGTGTGCGCGTGCAGCTCACCGAAAAGTGCGCGCCGGGACACCGTGAACTCGCCGCACCGCTGAAAGGTTTCCGCGACCGGAGGGGCACGAAGCTCGACTTCGTCGAGGATCGATGGCGCATCGTGCCGCGCCTGCATCCCGCAGTTGCTGCTGCCCGACGCGAGAAAGGCCAACACCAGCAACCCTCCGTGGAGCGCCCCCCCCCTTGAACGACCGAACATCGAGGGAGGCTAAGCGGAACGGTTTGAGGGCGCCAGGCGGAGCGCAACGGCGAGCCGACACCACCCCACGCGGGGTGACTCGGGCACTGGCACCGGCGCTGACGCTATCCCGTGTGCGCCTACTTCACCGGCGGCACTTTGATCCGCGGCGCGAGGATGGCGGTCATGGTACGGCCCTCGAGTCTCGCGGACGTCTCGACGGTGGCGAGGTCGTCGACTTCGGCCACGATGAGATCGATCTGTCGTTGCGCGGTCTCCGGGTGGGTGATCTCTCGCCCGCGGAACCGGACGGTGAGCTTCACCTTATTGCCCTCTTCGAGGAACCGACGCACATGTTTCACCTTGAAGGCCACGTCGTGGTCGTCGGTCTTGGGCCGAAGCTTGATCTCCTTGAGCTCGATCTGCGTCTGCCGCTTTTTCGCGTCGTTCTGCTTTTTCTTTTCTTCGTACTTGAACTTACCGAAGTCCATGATCTTGCAGACAGGCGGCGAGGCCTTCGGGTTCACTTCGACCAAGTCCAGATCGAGATCCCGAGCCATCCGGCGCGCCTCATCGGTGTTCAGGACGCCCAGCATGCCCCCGTCGGCGCCGATCACGCGGATCTCAGGCACTCGAATGCGTTCGTTTACCCGCGGGCCAAAGTTCCGAGGGCGGTCACGTGGGTTAAAGCGCGGTCTAGCGATGGCTATCTCCTATCGTTGTGTCCATGGATGAGGGTGGGTGATTCTCTCGCTCCAGGCGATCGAACACATCGGCCAGCGGCGTGAGGCCGAGGTCTTTGTTTTCGTCGCGAGAGCGAAGTGCCAACCCTTGCCCTTCTACTTCGTTCTGTCCAATCACACCCAGATACGGGATTCGCATCAGGCGCGCTTGGCGAATCTTGGCGCCGAGCTTATCTCCGCTGAGGTCGGCGGAGACCCGAAAGCCTCGGTCCTTGAGCTGCTGCTGCACGTCCTCCGCATAATCGTTGAACTTCTCGCTCACCGTCAACAGTGCGATTTGCTCAGGCGCGAGCCAGAGCGGAAAGGACCCGCCGACATGCTCGGTCAGCACCCCGAAGAACCGCTCGACAGACCCGAGAATCGCGCGGTGAAGCATCACCGGGCGATGGGGCTTGTTGTCCTCTCCCGTATAGGTGAGATCGAAGCGCTCCGGGAGGGTGAAGTCCGCTTGGATCGTGCCGAGCTGCCAGGGCCGTCCGATCGCGTCCTTCAAGTGAAACTCGACCTTCGGCCCGTAAAAGGCGCCCTCGCCTTCGAGCAGGTCATAGGGGAGGCCCTTAGCCTTCACCGCTTCTTGGAGGGCACGTTCCGACTGATCCCACACGGCGTCGTCGCCAATGCGCTTCTCTGGCCTCGTCGCGATGGCGATGCGTACGTCCGAGAAACCGAAATCTCGGTACACCTCATGAACGAGGTCGAGAAAGCTCGCAATCTCCCCTTGCACCTGGTCGAGCGTGCAAAAGATGTGTGCATCGTCCTGAGCGAACGACCGAACACGCGTGAGCCCCTGCACGACGCCACTTCGTTCGAAACGGTGGAGGCGACCGAAATCGGCCATGCGCATGGGCAGATCCCGATAACTCCTTCTCGTCATGCCGAAGATCAGGCAATGGCTCGGGCAATTCATCGGCTTGACGCCGAAGCGCAATGAATCGTCGATCGCGAGCGCCCATTCGTGTGGGTCTTTGATCGTATCGTCTTGCGCCTTCGCCTGAAGCTTCTCGAGGTTCTCGACTGTCGCCGCCATGTACATGTTCTCGGCGTACGACGGCAGATGCCCGGACGTATGAAAGAGTTCGTTCTCGAAGATCTGTGGTGTGATCACTTCGTCGTAGTCGTATCTGGCGTAGAGCTTGCGGATATAGCCTTCGAGAAGGTTGTAGACCGTCGCTCCGCGCGGAAGAAAGAATGGCGACGCAGGTGCGTGCTGATGAAACGCGAAGAGGCCGAGCTCCTTGCCAAGCTTACGATGGTCTCGCTTCTTGGCCTCTTCGAGCTGCTTGAGGTGAGCGCGCAAGGCTTTGGGCGAAGCGAACGCGGTGCCGTAGATCCGTTGCAGCATCGGATTGCGCTCGTCGCCGCGCCAGTATGCGCCGGCCACGCTGGTCAGCTTCACGGCTTTCAAGAAACCCGTCGACGGCACGTGCGGCCCTTCGCAGAGATCGACCCACTCGCCGTGGCGGTAGAGTGAGATCGGATCATCGAGTCGATCGAGGTGCTCGAGCTTGAAGCTCTCGTCGAGAGATTCGAGCAACGCACGTGCCTGATCACGGGTCACCACCTCCCGTCGAAACGGGCTATCGGCCTCGACGATCTCCGCCATCTTCTCTTCAATGGCTCGAAGGTCGTCTTCAGAGAATGTCCCGTCCTGGCGCTGGTAGTCGTAGTAGAAGCCGTTTTCGGTGGCGGGCCCGAAGGCAACCTTGGTGCCCGGGAACAAGCGTTGCACCGCGTCGGCCATGACGTGGGCACTCGAATGCCGAATCACAGCCAGCGCCGCGCCATCATGCGCACCGATCGGCTTTACGTCGTCGGCGCCGCCCGCGACATCCTCGAGCGGCGTATGCAGGTCGACGACCACACCGTCGACCCGTGCCGCCACTGTGTCTTTCCCCAACTGCCCGCACTCCTCGAGGATGTCGCGCGCAGTACGCCCTGTCGCTTCGTTCGTCATCGGCGGTGAGACCGAAGTATGGTGCGCGCGCTCAAGTCCAGCCAACTCCCGGTTTGGGGCGCAAGAAGTAGCGCAGGGGGCTTCCAGACGCAATTCGACCCCTTCATGGCCGCGTGAGGCGCAGCAATCGACCCCCCAACAGAACCGCAGCGACCGCCAGCCCCGCAAGGAGGCCCCACCAGACCCCCACGGCGCCCAACGGAGTGGCGAGTCCAAGGCCTACAGAAACAGGGAATCCGATCCCCCAGTAACTGAACGCGGTGATGAACATCGGAACCCGCACGTCCTTGAGGCCGCGGAGGGCTTGATTCGCCGCGACCTGTGTGGCGTCGAAAAACGCGAACGCAGCTGCGATCGGCAGGAACGACGTCACGAGGCCAAGCACCGTCGCGTTGGCAGGATCGGTGGCATCGAGATAGAAAGCTGCGATTCGCTGGGGAGCGATCATGACCGGAATCGCGATGACCATGATCGCACCGACGCACGCGAGTACCGACGCGCCGGCCGCCCGTCGAACGCGCTTCGTGTCACCCGCACCGGCCGCAAGCCCTACCCGGACGGACCCCGCCATCGACAGTCCCAACGGCATCATGAAGGCGACCGCTGCCACGTTCAGCGCGACTTGATAGGCGGCCATCTCGTCCACACCCAGTCGACCCATGAGAAACACACACGCGTTGAACAACATGGCCTCGAACGTCCACGCGAGGCCGATCGGCCAACTGAGATGAATCACCTCGCGAAGGTGGACCGCGGAACGCTTGAAGAAGCTTCGAAATAGATGAAAGCGGCGGCTCTCGTGCTCGGTGCGGATGTACAGGACCAAGAGCAGGAAACCGGTCGCGTGCGAAACGGATGACGCGACCCCGGCCCCGACGAGTTCGAGTCGTGGGAAGCCCCAGTGGCCGAAGATGAGAAGCCAATTCAGGAAGGCGTTGAGGACCGTCGTCATGACGATGAACAGGAGTGGAGCGCGCGTTCGGCCGATTGCGGCGAGGAAGTTACGAAGCGCCATGATTCCGACCATGAATGGAAGCCCAGGCGCCAGGGCGAGCACGTATGGCTCCGCCAAGGCGGCGGGCACCGGAGGTTGGCCAAGCACGAGCGCGATCTCTTGCGTGAAGAAGAACACGATCGATAGCGCGGGTACGCCAACACCGATCGTCCACAACGCCATGCGAACGGAACGTCGTACGCCCGCGGTATCGTCAGGATCCGCCCCGAGCGCCTGACTCACCATGGGGGACACAGCCATCGCAGGCCCGAACCCGAATAAGAAGACCGCGTATAGGATGACCAACCCAAGCGAAGCACCGGCGAGCGGCTCCGGCCCGAGACGCCCGATCATCAGTACGTCGACGGTGCTGATCGAGAACTGCACGAGCTGCGTCAGCCCCATCGGCAACCCGATCGACATGAGCGCGCCAAACTCCCGGCGCCACGATCGTCCTCGCCCCGTCATGCGTACCGCGGGGATTGAACCGCGGGTCCCAGATGTGTCAAGTCGCGCCGAAGTCGGTGACGAGACGCGCGTGAGTCTGGGTGACTCGGCCGGCGGGAATCGTAGGATCAGCCGATCGCAAACGCTCCGTCATCGCGGCTTTGCGCGCGCCGGACACGATCCAGATGATGGCCCCTGAAGTCTCGAGGGTCGGATAGGTGAGCGTCATGCGTCGGTGGCCACGATAGGGCTCCGTGATCGCCACCCTTCGATCGACGAGGTCGAGGACTGGGTCTCCTGGAACGAGCGAGGCGGTGTGCCCGTCCTCTCCCAGTCCAAGATGTACGACGTCGATCGTAGGGGGAAGCAAGTGGTCGTACGCGGCGACAGCCTCATCGAGGTCCGGGACATCGACCGGCATCGGGAAGACCGTCGCTGGCACATGGTCGAGGAGGGCGGTCCGGATCCCGACGAGGTTCCGCGCTGGGTCCCCTTCCGGCGCAACGCGCTCGTCGACTTGGAAGACGTCGACCCGGGTCCAGTCCAGGTCGGCGTCTGCCAGCGTTCTGAGAATCGGCCACGGGGTGCTGCCGCCGGAAAGCGCCAACGAGACGCGGGACTTTTGCCGCAATCGATCGGCGAGCGACTCGCGCAGCAACTCCGAGGCCGCGCGCTCGAAGTCGGAGCCGGCACGAACCCATTCCACTACAACACCGGATCGACGGAACGAAGGTGACAAGCCTCGTTCCACTGAAGGAGCGTGCGGTTCTCACGATCCCACCCGAGGGTGGACACCGTCGCCGTACCGAGGCGAAAACTCCGCCCGTGCGTGGCGGCCAAATCAATCCACCGAGCCGCGAGAATGCGAAGCATGTGACCGTGTGCGAACAGCGCCACCGACCCGTCCGCCGCAAGTGCGCGCGAGATGACGCGATCCGCGCGGGCGCCTACTTCCTCAACCGCCTCCCCATCGACGATGGGATGCGTCCACACCGACCAGTCCGGGATCTCCTTGCGAATGTCGTCAGTTCGTCGACCCTCGTACACGCCGTAGTCCCATTCGAGAAGGTCGTCGGTTGCGACCGGATCACCGGCGACGCCTGAGCGCTCCATGGTCTCCCAGGCGCGACGAAGCGGGCTCGAGAGAACGAGACTAAAATCGGTATCACCGAGCATCTGACCGAGCGCGTCGGCTTGGCGCCGGCCGAACTCGGTCAGCGCGATGTCGGTGCGACCGGTATGTTGCCCGGAAACACTCCACTCGGTTTGTCCGTGGCGCACGAGCACGATCTCCTGAGCGCTCATCGGGTAATCCAGCCCCAGTCAGGACCAAGAAGCGTGTTGGCAGCGGTCGGCCCCCAACCCCCTGGAGGGTACGGGACCACAGGGTCTCGCTCCGCAAGGACTGGCTCGACCACGCGCCACGCTTCCATCACCCCGTCTTGACGCGCGAACAGCCCGGGGTCTCCGCGAAGCGCGTCGCCTATCAACCGATCGTAAGGATCGCGTCCTCGGGCACGGTCGTGTTCGAGGTGAAGTTCGATCGGCCGGCTGACCATGGCGGGCCCTGGGCTCTTGGCCTGCATGGAGAACCGAATTTCGTCGTCTGGTTTGGTGCGAAACGTGACCCGATTCGGGCCGGGGCGGCATTCGCTGTCCGCGAAGAGGGGGCGTGGGGGGCGGGCGAACTCGACAACGGCCTCGGTCACCGTCGACGCCAACCCCTTGCCGGCGCGGATCACCCAAGGGACACCGGCCCAACGCCACGAATCGAGCTCGAGCCGCACCGCCGCGAAGGTCTCGGTGTCGGACTCGGAGTCAACACCGGCCTCATCGCGGTACCCGTCATACTGACCCCGCACCAAGTCGGCCGCGCGCAGCGTCTTGACTGCGCGAAGCGCCTTGACACGCTCGTCGCGAAGCGCGTCGGGGCTGTCCGACACGGGGGGCTCCATCGCCAAGAGCGCCACCATCTGCAACAGATGATTCTGCACGACGTCGCGAAGCGTTCCCACCGGGTCGTAGAACTTGCCGCGCCCCTCGACCCCGAAATCCTCCGCCATCGTGATCTGCACGCCGCGCACGTAGTGCCGATTCCACACGGGCTCCAACAGTGTGTTGGAAAAACGGAAGATCATCAGATTCTGAACCGCCTCTTTTCCCAGAAAGTGATCGATCCGGTAGACGTTCGCTTCCCGAAAGTGGCGATGGACGGTCTCATTCAGTGAAGCCGCCGACGCGGTGTCTCGACCGAACGGCTTCTCGAGGACCAAGCGGCCGTTCTCGTGCAAACCCGCCGACGCCAACCCCTCGACGACATCGTCGAAGAGATCTGGTGGAATGGCGAGGTACGAAACCGCGCAACGGGCGCCAGCCGTCTTTTCGGCCACGCGCTGATAGGTGGACGAGTCCCGGTAGTCACCCGACACGTAACTGAGTCTTGCGGCCATGCGCCCGAAGACTTCTTCGTCGACGGATCGCCCGGCTTCCTCGAGTGCCTCGCGCGCGTGGCGCCGCAACGTGTCGTCGTCCCAGGAACGAGACGCCACTCCGACCACGGGCATGTCGAGGCCCCCGGTCGCGGTGAGGTCGTAGAGTGCGGCAAACAACTTCTTGCGCGCGAGGTCGCCGGTGATTCCGAACAAGACCAGAGCGTCTGCGTACTGGGTGTCAGCCATCAAGACTCCGCCTTCTCGTGATGGCCCCCGAACTGGTGGCGCATCGCGGACAGCACCCGGTTCGCGAACTGGCCTCGCTCACGCGAATCGAACCGAGCGTAGAGGGCGGCCGACAACACCGGTGCCGGCACCCCCTCATCGACCGCACTGAGCACGGTCCAGCGACCTTCGCCCGAATCCGACACGCGGCCTGCGAAGCCATCGAGATCTCCGTTCTCGGCGAACGCGGCGGCCGTGAGATCGAGCAGCCAGGACGCCACCACACTTCCACGTCGCCACACCTCCGTGATCGCAGGGATGTCGAGCGTGTACTGGTAATGTTCCGGGTGCCGGAGCGGCGCCGTCTCGGCGTCGGCGCTCGCATCCGAAAGCCCTACCCCCGCGTGCTTGAGGACGTTCAAGCCCTCGGCATACGCGGCCATCACGCCGTACTCGATCCCGTTGTGAACCATCTTCACGAAGTGCCCGGCGCCGCTCGGTCCACAATGAAGGTAGCCCTGCTCCGCAGGAATCGGCTCTCCGGTGCGTCCGGGAGTCCGGTCAGCAGCGTCGACGCCCGGCGCGAGCGTGCGGAAGACGGGCTCGAGACGCGCAACGGCTTCGGTGTCGCCACCGATCATCAGGCAGAAGCCCCGCTCGAGCCCAAACACCCCTCCGCTCGTGCCTACGTCGAGAAGATGAATGCCC